>JAAHIC010000809.1 GCA_010671965.1 Leptolyngbya sp. SIO4C5 | reverse complement strand
TTAGGCGTCTAGTCGCCTATATCGTGCCGAAACAGCCGGCTTTGACCACCAGCGAACTCTACTGTTTTCTCAAAGGACGGCTCCCCAACTACATGATACCGGCGGCCTTTGTGCTGCTGGAGGCGCTGCCCCTGACGCCCAATGGCAAGGTCGATCGGCGGCTCCTGCCTGCACCCTCAGGACTGCGCCCGGACCTGACCGTCCCTTATGCCGCTCCTCAAACCGAGATTGAGCAACAGATTGCGGCGGTTTGGCAACAAGTTCTGCAAGTCAACCAGCTGGGAATTCACGACAATTTCTTTGAGCTAGGCGGCAATTCCCTGCTGTTAGTTCAAAGCTACAACCAGTTGAAAGAACTGGCTCAGCCCAACTTATCAATTGTGGATCTATTTCAATATCCCACCGTAGAGACACTCGCTAACTATTTAAGTCAGACCCCAACTCAGCCCTTTGTTACGGCCGAAGGGGCTGAGCGGATTGAAAGGCGCAGAAATTGTCAGGCGGCTGTCAGGCAGCGGCGAGAGTTTAGGCAACGACATCGAGCCAAACCTTAGCTCTTTAACAAGATGAACCCGATAGTCCGAAAAAGCGTGTGCAGTTATGGATAAGCCGGATTTTTCTCAGTTTGTCAGCGAGTCAGATATTGCCATCATTGGCATAGCCTGTCGTTTTCCGGGGGCGAAAGATGTCGATGAGCTGTGGCACAGCCTGCAAGCGGGCAAAGACTCTATTTCGTTTTTCTCAGATCCAGAACTCTTAGCGTCAGGGGTTGATCCCGCTTGGCTAAGCCACCCCAGCTATGTCAAAGCTCAGGCCGTTTTAGCCGATATCGAGCTATTTGATGCCTCATTTTTTGATGTCAGCCCGGCGGAAGCAGAGATGATCGATCCGCAGCAGCGTCTTTTTCTAGAGTGTGCCTGGCAGGCTCTAGAAAGTGCGGGCTATGACGTGGAAAGCTATGGGGGGGCGATCGCGGTCTATGCAGGCACCAGCCTCAATACCTATCTGCTGCATAATCTGATTCCCAGTTTAGACACGTCGGAATCGGCAGCCCTTTACCGGCTGATGTTGGCAAATGGGCAAGATTTTTTATCCACGCGGGTTTCTTACAAGCTCAATCTGAAGGGGCCGAGCCTTAATGTGCAAACGGCCTGCTCGACCTCCCTAGTTGCCACCCACTTGGGGTGTCAGAGCCTACTCAATGGTGAATGCGATATGGCCCTGGCGGGAGGCGTTTCCATTCGCGTGCCCCACCGGGCCGGCTATCTCTATCAAGAAGGAATGATTCTCTCACCCAATGGTCAGTGCCGCGCTTTTGACGCTCAGGCCCAGGGGACAGTGGGCGGGAATGGGTTGGGCATTGTGGTCTTGAAGCGGCTAGCTGAGGCGATCGCCGATGGCGACTATATTTACGCCACGATTAAAGGCTCCGCGATTAACAATGACGGCGCTGTGAAAGTCGGCTATACCGCCCCCAGCGTTGAGGGACAGGCCGCCGTAATTTCAGAAGCGCAGACGGTCTCAGGAGTTGCAGCGGAGACCGTCACCTATATCGAAGCTCACGGCACGGGCACCCACCTAGGAGATCCAATTGAAATCGCCGGACTCACTGCCGCCTTTGGTCAGGCATCCAAGCAAAAGCAGTTCTGCGCCATCGGCTCGATCAAAACCAACATTGGTCACCTCGACGCCGCCGCTGGCGTAGCCGGTCTGATTAAGACGGCTCTATCGCTGCAGCACCGGCAGATTCCGCCCAGCCTCCACTTTGACAGCCCCAACCCGCAAATTGATTTTGGCCATAGCCCGTTCTATGTCAATACGCGCTTAGCTGAGTGGACAGCTAACGGCACGCCCCTGCGAGCGGGCGTCAGCTCTTTTGGCATTGGCGGCACCAACGCCCATGTCGTTTTGGAAGAAGCCCCCCCCAGAGAAGCCTCTGGAGCGGCTCGCCCCTGGCAGGTACTGCTGCTTTCGGCCAAGACTGAAACCGCCCTTGATCAGGTCACCACCAACTTGGCGACCCATCTGCAGCAAAATCCTGAGCTGAATTTAGCAGATGTAGCTTATACCCTGAGCCGGGGCCGCCAAGCTTTCAGCCACCGCCGCCTGCTGGTTTGCCAGGAGACGAGCGAGGCTGTGATCGCGCTGGCTGGCCTAAATCCCAGGCAGGTGCTCAGCCATGCTGGGTCGGCGGCAAAGCGGCCTGTGGCATTTATGTTTTCCGGGCAGGGGGCGCAGTACGTCAATATGGGCCTGGAACTTTATCAGCAGGAGCCAGCTTTTCGATCGCAAATTGATCTTTGCTCAGAAATTCTCATGCCTGTCCTGGGCTGCGATCTGCGTCAGCTCCTGTATCCTGCTGAGGCGGAGGCTGCTGAGGCGGCGCAACATCTAAATCAAACCGCGATCGCTCAGCCCGCTCTCTTTGTGTTTGAATA
>JAAHIC010000808.1 GCA_010671965.1 Leptolyngbya sp. SIO4C5 | reverse complement strand
CAGCGACGCGCCTGGAACTTCATCTGCTCCATTAGCTGCGGCCCGGTAACGCCGTCAGGAAAGCCAGGAAAATTCTCCACCTCGGTCGTGGTCATCAGCTGTCCCCCTGGCAAACCGCCAGCCTGATAGCCTTCAAACATAAATGGCTTCAGGTTAGCTCGCGCTGCGTAAATAGCTGCGGTATAGCCCGCTGGCCCAGAGCCAATAATGGCTACATTTTCTACCGTTGGATTCGTCATGGAAACAGAAATGAACTCGTAATGACTACGCTTAGTATACTGTACTGATTTCTGCGGTCTGCCACCCGCTAGCGGGTTAGCTAAAAACGATCAAGGCTGTGTAAATCCTAACCGAGCTGAAATTTGATCTCCCAAACAGTCAGCCTGGTCAAGCTGGGGTCTGAAGCAGTTTTCATAAATTTCGGTCAAAAGAGCGGATAATAAGCTGTTGTTAACCTGCGCGATTTCCGTAGGGAAAAGCAGAAGAGTTGCTGTATATCTAACAAAAGCATTCTCTTTGCCTGGGTTACCCCGCTGAAAGTTCCTAAACAGATGGTTGAGCAAGTTCGGTAGATAGCGCATAGGTCAAACTGGCTGCGGCGTTATTAACGGAATGAACTACTGTAATCGGCTATCTGTTTTTTGTTGACTGTTCATCTTTAACTATTGCGTATGTCTAGCGTTCCTTCAACTTCCCGACTGGCCTCAGCTTTTTTAGGCACCCTTTGTGGTTTAGGTGGCCTTCTTAGCTCCTCAGCTCAGGCTGCTCAGACTTTGGAGGATAGAGCTTATCCGGCGGCCCCAACCGCGATCGCTCCTGAATCTTCCCCGGTGGCGACTTCGCCCACGACTAGCTTACTGGCCCAGAATGCCCGGTTGCTGCAGCGGCAAGCGCAGACGGAGGATCCCGCCGATCAGGCTGAGCCGCCGGGACTGCTGATTCAGCCAGGCAATCAGCCGATCAATGGCTTTTTATCGTTGGCTATGCTGCAGGAGCTAAATAGCTTAGTGGGGCGCTTTGAGAGCGCTCTATTCGCCGCTGCCGCTACGGAGCAGCCCGTCAGCTTAGATCCAGAAGCTCCGGTACCTCTGATAACGGCTGGCACCACCGATATTGATCTCGCTACCCTACCTGCTGCCACTTCTCATCCGGCTTTGATTGAGGCCAGGCAGTTGATTCAGGACTGGCCCCAGCTAATGGAGCAAAAAGACTATGCCGCTGCCCGCGATCGCTGGCTCGCTGTGCGCCGCGCTCTGTGGTCAAGCTTCCCAACGGAAAATCGCTTTGCCCAGCCAGAAATTCGGGCTATGTGGCTCGATCGGGGTACCATCGTGCGTGCTGGCTCGCGGCAAAGACTGGCCGAAATTTTTGATCGCATGGCCGCTGCTGGCATCAATACCGTCTTTTTTGAAACCGTCAATGCCGGCTATACCATTTACCCCAGCCGCATTGCGCCAGAGCAAAACCCGCTTACCCGCCACTGGGATCCGCTAGAGGCGGCTGTAGAGCTGGCCCATGAGCGCGACATTGAGCTGCACGCCTGGATCTGGACGTTTGCAGCGGGCAATCAGCTCCACAATCAGTTACTCAACCAGCCCGCCGACTATCCCGGCCCCCTGCTCAGCCGCCACCCCGACTGGGCTGCTTATGATAATGGCGGCAACCTGATTCCAAGGGGCCAAACCAAACCCTTCCTAGACCCGGCCAACCCCGAAGTGCGCCGCTACCTGCTGCGGCTCACCGAAGAAATTATTACCCGCTACGATGTCGATGGTTTTCAGCTTGACTATATCCGCTATCCGTTTCAAGATCCCAGCGCCGATCGCACCTATGGCTATGGCGTTGCTGCCCGGCATAAGTTCTTGCAGCTTACTGGCGTTGATCCGCGCACGCTTTCTCCTCGGGACGATGCTAGCGCTACGGCTGCCGAACAGCAGCGACAGAGGCGTCTGTGGAATCGCTGGACCGAGTTTCGAGTTGAGCAGGTTAGCTCATTTGTCGAGGAAGTTTCTCAGCTGATACGCCGTCGTCGCCCTGACATCATTTTATCAACGGCAGTGTTTGCTAAGCCAGAGCATGAGCGGCTGCAGAAAATCCAGCAGGATTGGGGCAACTGGGCCGAGCAGGGTACCGTAGACTGGGTAGTGCTGATGAGCTATGCCCTTGATACCAATCGCCTGGAAAAGCTGACGCAGCCCTGGCTGGTCGAAAATACTTTTGGTTCTACCCTAATCATCCCCGGCATTCGCCTGCTTAACCTGCCGGAAGCGGCAGCGCTAGACCAAATTCAGGCTCTGCGAGATCTGCCGGCTGGTGGCTATGCCCTCTTTGCCACTGCCAATCTGGACGATGCGTTCCTCCGTGTTTGGTCACTCGGAGAATCATGGACGCGGCACGCGCTCAAAGACGCCGTTGGCGGGCGCTAATGGCGCAAGAGCCTCGCG
>JAAHIC010000807.1 GCA_010671965.1 Leptolyngbya sp. SIO4C5 | reverse complement strand
TTCAGATATTCGTGATTTAGAGACTTACGCAAAATATCCTGATAATGAGACTACGCCACTAGCCCAAGCAGGATGTTTTGCGTAAGTCTCTAAATCACGAATATCTGAATCACTAAACCCTTTTCCCTGATACCATCGCTGCCAAATACTAATAGGTATAAATTTTAGTTTTCTAAAACTCTTGACGAAGCGGAGATCGTCATTGGGGTAATTAAGGGGATGCTCAGCTAGCTTTGGCAAATAGTCAATAAAGGTCTGTTCATCTGAGCGACGATAGACAAAAGTAGAACTGATACGAAATGGTGGATTCGTAGGATTGTCCCTAAACTTTTGTAGAAGCGCCTCGACCTCGGATTTGCCGAAACTTTTAGCGTAGGTGCTAATCCAGGCACTAAACAGTGTATCTGATCGGACTCGTTCACTTATCTGTTCAATGCCAATACCTGTTTCACCAAAGTGGGTAGGGCTGCGCCCAAAGTTCAAGCGTACAAGCTTCCAATTGCTCATGGTTCCTTCCTAAGAGTCATTACCCGGCGATAATCGTCTCTGCACAACATTCGCAAGTTCTCCGAACTGCTGTAGCAGAACAGACGTGTTGTCCATTTCTGCAATAGGATCTAAAAAGCTCGTATCTCCTGTTGTGACCTGGCGATACTGATCAACACCTCGGTAAAAGAACCGGAACTTTTCAAATCGAACCTTGCCATAGCCCCGCGAACCGTGACCTCCGAGAGCGTCATCTTCCAGAATGGCGAGGGCGATCGCCAGATTTTTTAAATCTTCTCCCGCTTGATCGATGTTTTCAACGGTATAAACCATTTCAAAGTCAAACCTAGCGCCAGCAGGTACTCGCTCTAATTGCCTAGGATTAGCAGCAGACGTAATGCGATCGATGCCGTTTTCAAATTTCCACTCGGTCATGTATAGGCCGGTGTCAACCTTTTCAAGCTGTCTAGCAGACTCCTTGGTCAAGTGGGCATCTCGCACAATTAAACGAGCGGGTGCGTTTCGTCCTCGAATCCGCGTATGCTGTACTTCTTCAATGGTTGCCGTCGGAGCATCATTGGGAGCTAATTTTTCTTGTTGTGCGGTTTCAGACGGAATCCAGCATTTAGATCCGCCGGTAGAACCAAACACCCGACTTAGCTGACAGGTTTCCGCTCCTTCAAACCGAACGTATTGCCCATCAATCTCGCTGTAACCATTAGCTAGATCATCACTCTCGTAGCGGTAAGTGCCACTGCCGCCGGGCCGGTTGAGGGGTTTGTTGAGTAGGCGTTCTAGGATGGAGCGCAGCTTTCCTTTGATGGAGGAACCCGGTAGGTAAGGCTGCTGAGTAATTGGGTCACGGATGACTGACTTATCAAGCCCGCCAATGTCTAACGTTTCGCCACCACCGCCAATGTGAAGACCTGTTTCGACAATTAGAGTGCTAGTGATGCGGACTTTTCCGAACAATGGTTTTTGCGGTTTTTCAACGACTTGAGAAATCTCTGTGGCAGTCATAATTAGCGACCTCCCTCAGCTTTGTGATAGGCAATAATGGATTCGATGAGCTGAACTAAACGTTCAAAATCTTTTAGGCTGTGAACCTTATCAATCGCGGCTGACATAACATCGCTTAGCGGCTTAGCCGCATCTTGTCTAGCAGCAGCGTAGGCGAGCTTTGGCTTTAAAAGAACAATGTCAGTCTCAATGTCTTTAAACAGCGTTTCGTCATACTTAATACTATTTTCCTCTGAGTTTCCTTGAGATAACTGTGCCTTTAAACGGTTAACCGCATCTAGAAATTTACGGATTTGATTTGTTTCCAATCGTCGGTTTCGTAGAAAAGGACCGAATTCTTGAGCATGTTCTACTAAAATACGAATACCATACTCTTGTAAGTTATCTAAGTCATCAATTGTTTCAATAATCTGATTGGCGATATTTGTGGATTGGTTACTACTAGACTGATTCCTCTTTGAGGATGATTTTCCAGGCTTATGGATAATTTTATTCATCGTTTTCTTTACTTTCAGAGGTTGAACGATTCAGCAGCTCTAGCCAGGTGGCAATCGCCCTAAAGTAAGGTGCATTGTAGGGACTCTTTAAAGACTTTCTAATGATGCTAAATCCCTTTTCATTTTTTACTGCAACAGGAAATCTTGCTAAGGTATAAGCGACCCTAGGTAAGTGAAGAAAGTATTGCAAGTCCTTTTCAACTAGCAGGTGCTTTGTACTTAACCTGCATTTTTCTGCTCTTTTCTTTTCGCGTTTAAGCTGTTTAATCCATTGTTCCTGAAGTTGAGCTGTAGAAATTAAATTTCTTGTAAAACTTCGCGAATACTGAGTTCCTAACAGCTTCTGTAGATAGTTGACAAAGGGAAAAATACAGGTTAAGTACAAAGCACCTGCTAGTTGAAAAGGACTTGCAATACTTTCTTCACTTACCTAGGGTCGCTTATACCTTAGCAAG
>JAAHIC010000806.1 GCA_010671965.1 Leptolyngbya sp. SIO4C5 | reverse complement strand
AACTGTTGATGTCAGTGGATGCAGCGGAAGTGGCTGAATACGTGCTGGCTAACGAGGATGATTTCAAACGCCTGCGTCAGGCAGCCCAGCAACAGGCACTTCAAACCGATTCTAGCCAGACAGAACCGCTAGCGGGAGAGCCACAGCGATCGCCCATCGGCACCAATACCCGGCTTAATGCGTTGCCTGTAGCAGCTGAGCCGCTGCAGCCAGATAGCGCGATCGCTCAATCCAGCACCGGCTATAACATCGCTGATGATATGGCTACTCACGTCCAGAACACGCTGATTGTGGGTAAGCCTGGCAGCGGTAAAGGCATCTTGCTGAGCAATGCGCTGCGAGCTATTCAGAGGCGATCGCCTAACACTCGCATCGTGGCGATTGACCCTAAAGGCTCTCCAGATGAGCAGGGCTACTGGCAAGGCTGCTACAAGGTCTTTGCCGAAGAGACGCTGCACTGGAGTCCTAGCCGCGTGGCCAAGTGGGTCAATGATTGCATTGATGATTTTTTTCAAATGCAGGGGCCAAAGCTGTTGGTAGTCGATGAATGTAAGCACCTCAGCCAAACACTAAAGCGCTGTGACGACAAGGGGGCATCGTTCAAAACGTTCTGGTACCGGATTGAAAGCTTTACCAGCATGGGCGATGCTACCCAGTCTCACGTTTGGTGTGTTTCTCAGACGGCTCATGCTGCAGACCTGGCCGTCACCGGGGGGACGCGCTCAATGTTCAGGGCCGTGGCGATTGTCACAGGTGAGGACGTGGGCTATGTAGACTCGCTGACCTCTACCAAGTTCATCCCACCGCCTAAAGAGGGTGTCTCCTACGTTCAGGAGCTGATAGGGGAGAGTCCAGTTAGCCGAGCTTTCTACTGCTCAAAGCAGCGTGACTGGTTTCCCCTGATGCCGCTCAGTAACTACAGCAACATCGACCGCGATCGCCGTACTCGCATCGAGCCAGAGCAAAATCCTAGAGAACAATTGGAAGCGCAATATCAAGCCGTTCAAACTGCAGCAGCCGCGCCCGAAAAAGCCGATAGTGATGAGTCAGATTTGTATCAACAGGTGTGCGACAAAATTGTAGAGCTAGCTGAGAAACGCGGCGACAAGGGTATAACTGCGCGTGATGTTATGCGCTCTGGTTCCCCACTTTTGCGCGGGCTAAACTCTACCGACATCCGCGACTTTCTAGACGGGCTAGTGGACGAGGACAAGCGGCTTACTCGCAGCGATGACCGCTACTTTTTTCCTGATAGTAACTAGGTGAGTGTCGGGCGTGTCGGGCAGCTGCAGACGCTGGCCAAAACGCCCAACCCGACACCTGACACCTGACACCCGACAGTTACCCGACACCTTACCCGACAAAACGCTGAAACTATTGGCAGACATACAACCCGACGCGCCCGACACCCCAACCCGACAGATTAGCACCTAAAACGCTGAAAGCTATATAAATCAAGGAACCCGACGCGCCCGACAGTCTACCCGACACCTTACCCGACAGGCACCTGGCAAACAGAGCTTACCCGACACAATCCGACAGCTACCCGACATCTTAAGCGCCTCTATTTCGCAGGCGCTTTTCTATTAGAAACTGATAGCCGCGATCGCCTACTCTAGGTGCTCAGAAATGCCCAAAACCCTCTTAAGCTCGTGACACTTTTGAAAATGTATATTTTCACAAGTGTCGGATGGAAGGCGATCACGCTAGATTTTTGGCTTCTCTTCACCAGCGGCGATATATCCCTCAAGTTTGCGATCAAGGCTGTGCTCTAGCAGATAGCTCACCAGGTTGCTCACTGAACGTCCCTCATGCTCAGCCATCTTTTCCAGCCGTTCGTACAGGCGATCAGGAATCGAAGCACTCAATCTTTTCATTGTGGTCGCAGACATAGTTACACCTTTATTACAGCATTACGCATCAAATATACAGCATTTTTGTGTATATATGATTGACATGTGATGTAAATATGCATAATATGGTGAGTGTAAGGGGCAGATAGCCCACCCGCTCCGGGGTAAAGGAGCTGACGCCCAGAACAGGGCACCGGGGAAAGCCTAGAGCGTACCGATAAAGACAGCTTTAGCCAAAGTCATTCATAAGGAGCAGAAACGATGCGAAAGCCGCGAACGATGCAAGAGATTTTAGACCGAGCGATTGATGCCGCGCTGCGGATGACCGAGGAAGAACAGATGGCATATCTCAGGGGCATAGCCGAGCGCTGGGACAACCAAGCGAACGTTGATTACGTTATTCGAGGTGTACTCGGCACCTAGACCGATTCAAACAAGAGAGGGCGACACCCGCCAAGATGAACGCCCTCTCAAGTAGTTATTCAACTGGAGATATTTTACCGATGACCACAGCTGCTTTGCTCGAACTGTTCAGCCAAGCTGACGCGATCGCGGCTAAGCCCATCTACCAGGATGCGGTGTCTAGCGATCCGGTGATGGTTTACGC
>JAAHIC010000805.1 GCA_010671965.1 Leptolyngbya sp. SIO4C5 | reverse complement strand
GTTCACTGAGGTGGAGATTGCTGACTTCAACCGTGAGCAAATTAAGGACTTTGCAACCAAGTGGTTCCAGGCTAAGCAAGACCCGGTAAAAGCAAAAACCTTTATCAAGCGGTTAGAAGACAACAAACCCATTCAAGAGCTAGCTACCAATCCGTTGCTGCTGACACTGCTCTGTCTGGTGTTTGGCGAGGCAGGCGATTTTCCGGCCAACCGCTCTGAACTATATAAAGAAGGGCTGGATATATTGCTAAAAAAATGGGATGCCAAGCGCAATATTGAGCGCGATCAGGTCTATAAAAAGCTGTCGCTGAAGCGCAAAGAAGACTTGCTTAGCCAGCTTGCTTTTCAAACCTTTGAACGAGGCGACTATTTCTTTAAGCAGGCGGTTGTGGAACAGCAGATCATTGACTATATTCGCAACCTGCCTGGAGCCAATGAAGATGAAGAAGCCCTACAGCTTGATAGCGAAGCGGTGCTGAAATCTATCGAAGCTCAGCATGGCCTGCTGGTAGAACGAGCCAGAGGCATCTACTCTTTTTCTCACCTAACCTTTCAGGAATATTTCACCGCCAAGCAAATCACCAGTCCCACCGCCAATCTTCGAACGGATTTGGATAATCTGGCCACTCACATTACGGAAAAACGCTACCGTGAAATCTTTTTGCTGACGGTGGGGATGCTGCCAGAAGCAGACGGGTTATTGATTTCTATGGAACACCAGACCGATCAGCTCCTGGCAGCCGATGAACGCTTACAAGCTTTTCTGCAATGGATTGATCGAAAGGCTAGTTCAGCGAATATTTCTTTATACAAAGCTGGGGCTGTTCGAGTTTTTTATCTTGCCCTCGCCTGTCAGTGCTCTGCCCTTACCTTCTTCAAGCTCAATTTCGAACTCTTTTCCACTCTCGATCTTGATCTTGTACTCGACTTTGAGCTTAGTCTTGACCTCACCCTCTATCGCACCTTCTACCGCATTCGCAAACTGAACTTCCGTGAAGTTCTTAGTATCAAGTCTGAGCTCTTAGACGTTACACGATATTTGAGTCAAAACGATTGCGAACTAAAGCTTCGGCTCGAGACTTTAGGAGGTGAGGTACCAGATACAGAAAATTTAAAGGCTATTCAAGCTTGGTGGCAAGAACGGGAAGGAACTTGGAGCACCAACCTACGCTCAGCAATGATCGAACATCGTAATATCGGCCACGACTGGCAGTTCACTGAAGAACAAAAAGAAAAGCTGCGACAGTATTGCGATGCCAATGAACTGCTCATCGATTGCCTTAACAGCGACTGCTACGTCACCAAAGCCACCCGGCAATACATCGAAGACACCCTGCTTCTACCCACGAGCGAAATCAAAAAATACGAGCCGCCCATCAGATAGTGCTGATTTTAGGTATGAAGTGAAGCACGAGCAAGATGCTCGCACCCTATCCATCCGATAACCACGACGAGGAGTGTGAGCGAGACGCTCACGACCACCACATGATAGGTTCATCTCTCAGCTCATCTACTGTAAGGCGGGCAATGCCCGCCCTACCGGCTACGCTTCAATCTCCACCGCCTCAAGTACCGCTCACCTACCGCAAGGCGGGCATTGCCCACCCGACCGGCTACGCTTCTACCTCCGTTTCTTCAAACAGCGGCAAATACTCACCGTAGCCCTCTGCCTCTAAATCCGCCACCGGCACAAACCGCATCGCCGCCGAATTCATGCAGTAGCGCAGGCCCGTCGGCTCCGGCCCATCCTCAAACACATGGCCCAGGTGAGAATCCGCCTGCTTGCTGCGCACCTCCGTCCGCACCATAAAGAACGAGCGATCCTCCACCTCAACAATATTGCTCGGCTCCAGCGGCTGCGAAAACGAAGGCCAGCCCGTCCCCGACTTAAACTTATCCAACGACGAAAACAGCGGCTCTCCCGATACCACATCCACATAGATGCCCGCCTCCTTGTTATCCCAATAAGCATTCTTAAACGGTCGCTCCGTCGCATCCTCCTGGGTCACCGCGTACTGCTCCGCTGTCAGCATCTCCTTCAGCTCCGCCTCACTTGGCTTTGTGAAAGAAGTCCGCGCCTCCAGCGCTTCGTTTTCCTCTAGCTGATAGACCGTCGTGTCCCCTTTCCAGACCCGATCGATAAAGCGATCGCGCCCAGAAGCATTGCGATAGAAGCCATAGCGCAGGGAATTTTCCGTGTGGTAGTTCTGGTGATAGTCTTCAGCCGGATAAAAAGTTTCCGCTGGCTCAATCACCGTGGCGATCGGTTCCTCAAACTTACCGGAGGCATCTAGTGCCGCTTTTGATCCTTCGGCCAGTTGCTCCTGCCGCTCATTGGTGTAGAAAATGCCGAGGGGCGCCAGGAGATCGTCGAAGACCCAGCGCATGGTGAAGACGGTCGGCCCGCTGTCGATCGGCCCGGCGCTGCTCCCGCGCTGCCTGATCTTGCCGCCCGCCCGCGGCTGACGCTCGAGC
>JAAHIC010000804.1 GCA_010671965.1 Leptolyngbya sp. SIO4C5 | reverse complement strand
GTGTTTTAAGGGTGCTAGCTGTTTATGGCTATATGCTAGCTGGCTGGTCGCTGTTAGATGCTGTCTACATGGTTGTCATCACCATCTTTGGCGTTGGCTATGGTGAAGTGCATCCGCTGGATTCAGCCAAGCTGCGGATTTTCACGATTCTAGTCATCATTGCGGGAGTACTATCAGTTGCCTATATCGTGGGCGGCTTTTTGCAGCTAGTGACGGAAGGAGAACTTCGTAGAGTATTCAAAAACAAGCGTATGACCCAGGAAATTCAAAGCTTAGAGCACCACGTAATTGTCTGTGGCTATGGCCGCATGGGCCAAATGCTTTCCCGTCGGTTGTGGCAGGAAAAGCAGGCTTTTGTTGTACTTGATCACGATCCTGAGCGTATCGCCCAGGCCCAAGAGTCTGGCTACCTGGTTTATCAGGGGAATGCAGCCGATGAGGGCAACCTGCAGGCAGTAGGAATTCACCGGGCTAAGGCACTGTCCACCGTTTTGCCGGATGATGCTTCCAACGTATTTATTACCCTAACGGCTAGAGAAATGAATCCTAGCTTAGTGATCTTGGCGCGGGGTAAGCTGCCCTCTACCGAAAAAAAGCTGCGTCTAGCAGGGGCCAATCACGTTGTTTTGCCTGTTGCTATCGGGGCAATTCGCATGGCCCATCTGATTACCCATCCCACGGCGGTCGATTTTCTATCTCAAACTGACAAAGGTGCGAGTTTAAATGAGCTTTTAGGCGAGTTGGACATTCAGCTCAATGAGTTACCGATTGTGGCTAATTCATCTCTTATTGGCGGCACTATTGGCGATATTGAAGTGAGAGGCAGAGGCACATTTATTATTGTTGCTCTGCGGCGGGCTACAGGCGAAGTACTGATTCACCCTAGCCGCGAAACCTATCTCTCCCAAGACGACTCTGTTATTCTCATGGGGCATCAAGGAGATATGCCTAAGTTTGCTCAAAGCCATACCCACAAACGCGGACTACGCTATCGCGGCGCTAGAGTCCGTTAACCTGTGCCATAGATTGCCAACCGGATTGGGTACTCTGTAGATAGAGTATTGAGAATATCGAAACAAGAGTATTGAAACAGGTGCCTACTGCAAAAACTGCTGAGACTTCTCACGATTCTCGTTAAAGTATTGCTAAGAGTGGAGATTGCTTACCTAGTTGTATTACCTAGTCTTTCAATTACTTTGAAAATTCAAGGCAATTAAGTCTTAAGGTCTTGCCTATTGCTATCAGTTTCCCAGGAGTCAACGCTTTAATGCCAGCCGCCCCTATTCCTATTGATGAAGAGAAACGTCTAGCAGAGCTGCGCCGCTACGCCATCTTAGATACACCTCCA
This sequence comes from Leptolyngbya sp. SIO4C5, assembly GCA_010671965.1. Lineage (GTDB taxonomy): Bacteria > Cyanobacteriota > Cyanobacteriia > Phormidesmidales > Phormidesmidaceae > Sphaerothrix > Sphaerothrix gracilis. Next base: position 1,133 of record JAAHIC010000804.1, on the reverse strand, counting down.
GAGCCAGCCTTTGACGAATTGACGCGCCTAGCCGCTAGCCTTTGCCAAGCGCCTGTTAGCCTCATCAGCTTAGTAGATGAATATCGCCAGTGGTTTAAGTCCCGCTACGGATTAGACGTTGCAGAAACGCCACGGGATCAGGCTTTTTGCGGTTATACGATTCTCCGCGATCAGCCATTTGTGGTTTCAGACGCGATCGCCCATAACCTTGTCAGCGACAATCCCCTCGTACTGTGTGCACCCCACATTCGCTTCTACGCTGGCATACCGCTCATCTCAGCCCACGGCTATCGTTTGGGGTCGCTCTGCGTGATTGATTATGTTCCCAGAGAGCTAACGGCGACTCAGCTTGACAATCTTAAAATTATCGCCAATCAGGTGGTAGCACTTTTAGAGTCTAGGCTACATGCCAAGCGAATTGAGGAATACGCCGAGGCACTGGAGGCGGCTCGTCAGCAAGCCATAGAGGCTAGCCGCGCCAAGTCTGAATTTTTAGCCATGATGAGTCACGAAATTCGTACGCCTATGAATGGCGTCATCGGCATGACCGGCCTGTTACTGGATACTCAGCTCGCGCCTAAGCAGCGAGAATTTACCGAGATTATTCAGAAAAGTGGCGAAACTTTGCTGGCGCTAATCAACGATATTCTAGATTTTTCTAAAATCGAGGCCGATAAGCTCACCCTAGAAAAACAGCCTTTCAATCTACATACCTGTGTTGAAGATGCTCTAGAACTTGTAGCGCCTAATGCAGTAGCTAAGAATTTGGAGCTGGCTTCCCTAATTGCCGCAGATGTTCCAGTTGCTTTGGTCGGAGATGCTACCCGACTGCGACAGATACTCATGAATTTACTGAGCAACGCCGTTAAATTCACCGAGAGTGGAGAAATTGTGGTGCGAGTGCAGGCGAAGGCTCTACCTGATAGAGATCGTTCGGCAGCAGGCGAGGTACACGAACTACACTTTGCCGTAACTGATACAGGCATTGGTATTCATCCTGACAAGCAGTCAGAGCTGTTCAACTCATTTACCCAGGTGGATGCTTCTACCACCCGGCGCTATCTGAGGTTCAGCTAACCTGGGCAAGCTTTGGATACTAGCTGCTTCAGCAGTCAGAGCTTTGATCGTGAAGT
>JAAHIC010000803.1 GCA_010671965.1 Leptolyngbya sp. SIO4C5 | reverse complement strand
TTATGGCGATTTTCCATCGATCGCTACATTGTTTCCTAAGCTGCAGCCATTACACTACTGTTGAGTGTTTTTAGAACAATAGGTAACAAGTAGGCTTAGATTACTATGGATGCTGCCGCACTCTGGCAACGGTATCAAGACTGGCTATTCTACGATGCGGGACTGAGTTTTTACCTCGACATCAGCCGTATGCGCTTCGACGACGCCTTTGTTGAGCAGATGAAACCTCGCTTCGACAGAGCCTTTGAGGACATGGCTGCGTTAGAGGCAGGCGCGATCGCCAATCCTGATGAAAACCGCATGGTGGGGCACTACTGGCTGCGAGATCCTGACCTTGCCCCCAATGACGAAATCCGCCAGGACATTATCGATACGCTGGTTCGCATTGAAGAGTTTGCCAGCAAAGTGCGCACCGGGGTCATTCATCCTCCTGAGCGCGAGCAGTTTACAGACATTCTTTCTATCGGCATTGGTGGATCAGCACTAGGGCCTCAATTTGTCGCCCAAGCATTAGGGCCAGATTTTCCGCCCCTAGAAGTCCACTTCATCGACAATACCGATCCAGAAGGCATCGACCGGACGCTAGCACGACTGGCCGAGCGCCTAGCCACCACCCTCGTCATTGTCACCTCTAAATCGGGCGGTACGCAGGAAACCCGCAACGGCATGATTGAAACCAAGTACCGCTACGAGCAGCAGGGGCTAGACTTCTCGCAGTACGCGATCGCCGTTACAGGCGTCGGCAGCAATCTCGACAAAATGGCCCACAGCGAAGGCTGGCTGGCGACCTTTCCCATGCATGATTGGGTAGGGGGGCGCACCTCGGAACTCTCAGCAGTTGGCCTGCTACCCGCAGCGCTGCAGGGCATTGATATTCGCTCTATTCTGGGAGGGGCCAAGCAGATGGATGCCGTCACTCGTGTCCCAGAACTGCAGAACAATCCGGCGGCTATGATGGCGCTGGCCTGGTATCACGCTGGCAATGGCAAGGGCGAAAAAGATATGGTGATTCTGCCCTATAAGGACAGTCTGCTGTTGTTTAGCCGCTATCTGCAACAGCTCGTAATGGAATCCCTGGGTAAAGAAAAAGATCTTGACGGCAACGTGGTTTACCAAGGTATTGCCGTCTACGGCAATAAAGGATCCACTGACCAGCACGCTTACGTTCAGCAGCTCCGGGAAGGCGTACCCAGCTTTTTTGTCACCTTTATCGAGGTTCTAGAAGACCGTCACGGGGAGTCCGTTCAGGTCGAACCGGGTGTCACCTCTGGCGACTATCTTTTTGGCTTTCTGCAGGGAACGCGGCAGGCCCTGTTTGACAATGGCCGCGAGTCTATCACCATGACCATTCCCCAGGTTAATGCTCACAATGTCGGCGCGCTAATCGCCCTGTATGAGAGAGCTGTAGGGCTTTATGCCTCTCTGGTCAATATCAACGCCTACCACCAGCCCGGCGTGGAAGCGGGCAAGAAGGCAGCCGCCAGCGTTTTGAAGCTGCAGCTTCAGGCAGTACAAATTCTAAAAGAGGCGGCAGAACCGCTATCGCTGCAGGCTCTGGCGGAAAAGATGGGAGCCGTTGACGAAATTGAGACGGTTTACAAACTGATGCGCCATCTTCATGCTAACCAGCGTCAGGTAGCGATTAACGGCGATCCAGGAATGCCTACAGAGGTTACACTATCGGCACTTTGAGATATTTCAAGAGACGCTGAGTTTGGAACACATTATTGCCTAGGCAGCATTCTGCCTGGGCTGAAGATTCTAGACTCTACTGTAGAACAACGTCTTCGGTGGAACTGCGACAGCTATAAGCCTGACGCATTGAGTGCGCTTTAAAAAACTATCCGCTCCCATTCGGGGAAAGTTTGGACAAGTCCTCACCTTCATGGAATGGGAGCGGTGTAGCGGGTCTCAGGCTGAAACCAGACTGCCGGAAGGATCTCCAACAACCAGTTTCACAAAAAGATCTCCGTAGAGATCCGAGAGGAACTGGCTGTTAGCGAACAGCCCCGGCGCTCAGCCGGCTTACCTCAACCTGGAGACCCGTGCGTTTACTACTATCTTGCATGGGCATCACCTCCTTGTTCCCTAAACGGTTATTTTCTAACCTTTGCAGCGGCTCAGTAACTATCAGCTAGGCCACTAAAGCTAAGGTAACACAGTCAATCTCGATTTGACTGCTCTGAAGGAAAATTTTTTGCATCCTGAAAGAGACATCAAAAAAAGGCACGGTCAATAAGACCGTGCCCTCAGCTAAATTATTCGACGATTAGAGAGCATTACCGCGAGGCAGTACCTCTTCGGGGAATACAAACTTCTCGTGCGGTTGGTCAGTCGGCGCCATCCAAGCGCGCAATCCTTCGTTCAGCAAGATGTTCTTGGTGTAGAACGTCTCAAACTCCGGATCCTCCGCCGCTCGAATCTCCTGCGATACAAAGTCATACGCTCGCAGGTTCAATCCTAAGCCAACCACGCCCACTGCG
>JAAHIC010000802.1 GCA_010671965.1 Leptolyngbya sp. SIO4C5 | reverse complement strand
TGTTATAGCGTCGATAGCGATCGCCATTTTCTATGCCCCGACAAACCTCACTGCTGCCCGACGAAGACAACTACTTTGCTTTGCTCAATGAGCTAAAGAGCCGTATCCGTTCAGCTCAAATCAAAGCGGCGATCGCCGTTAACCGAGAACTGGTGCTGCTCTATTGGCATATCGGCCAAGAAATTCTCATGCGACAACAGCAAGAAGGACAGGGTAGCAAAGTCATTGACCGTCTTTTCAAAGAACTCAGACAAGAATTTCGTGCAATCAAAGGCTTCTCATCGCGCAATCTTGAATACATAGGGAGTTTTAGCCACAGCCTACCCAAAAAGCAACTTGTGCTACAAGCTGTAGCACAAGTTCTCTTGAGTCACAACCTCATAAAAGTGAAGTGAGCTGAGCTAACTAAATCAATCAATACAAAATCATTCTAGGAGTATCTAGTGGGCTTTCTCGACTACTTCCGAAACAACAATTCTGAAGCCATTCAGGGCAATCTGCTCGGCCCAACGGAATCAACCGATATTGTCATTGACAATACTGACCCCTCTCAGCGTCTAGCTTATGAACGACTGCACAGTCTTATCCAGCAGCGTGGTGGACGTAAACGCACTCACGCCTTCGTCAATGCTGAGGCACTGCGCATTCTTCTTGGTGAGGAACCAGACGAACTCTATGACGCTCTTGGTGTACCTCAAAGCAAACGCGAACGTCTACCGACATCCGCTCAGGAAGCTTTAATGGCAGGCAACATTGCAGCTTTCTATGCCATTCTCGAAAAAAATGCTCAAGGACATGAGCAGATACTCAGAGCTTCTAAGCAAGGTTTCCATCGCGCCAAAGGCATCTTTCCGTGGAACAGATAGGTACAATAGAGCCATGCTAAAACTTCAGTCCCTTAGGCAAGAAGCTTACGGTAGTTGGGAGACCATCTGCTGCTCTAGAGGTGTTTATAATCCTCTACCCTATGCTCATGAAGTCTCAGAATCAGAAGCTAAGCAGTTCCCCTTCACAAATGCCGCTTTCAAATCTGAAGTCCGCCAACGTTTTGGCGACTTGCGTCGACGCTCTACTTGGGAAGCTGCCGCAATTTGGTTGCTTGCTCAGGCCATCGCTCAAGCTTATCTCGAACCCTATGAAATTGTTGGCTTCATGGTTTCGGCTGACTATGATCCCAATGATCCCATTCGACAGCACTACGGCCAGCAGGTCATCGAAGCCATGATGACCTTCCCAGGCATCGTAGAGCTAATCCGCTCCGGCCTTGAGCAAATCTACCGCGATAACTACACCGAAGAACGTCAGCTCGTTGAGCAGTTCATCGCTCAAGGCAATCAACTTCCAGGTCTCGATGCGCTGCCAACCGCGATCGCCGCTTAACTTTGCTCAATCCCTAGCAGAAACTCCTCGAAAATGTCAAAGGGGTCAAGTCAATGGATAACACCAACCCGTTGGATATGCTAGAGCGCCATCCCGATAGGGTCAGCGGAGCCTGGGTCTTCAAAGGCACCCGCGTTCCAGTATCCGCTCTGTTCGAGAATCTCAAAGATGGTGCTTCCATTGATCAGTTTTTGGAATGGTTTCCAGGAGTAACCCGTTCCCAAGTAGAAGCGCTTTTAGACTATGAACTAACTTTGTTAGAGCAAACCGCTAGTTGATGAAGATTCTCTTTGATCAGGGAACACCTGTGCCGCTGCGTCGCTATCTAACCAGCCATACAGTCGATACCGCTTATGAACGCGGTTGGGCCGAACTCTCCAACGGTAATTTGCTCACCAAAGCTGAGCAAGAAGGATATGAGCTTTTGATCACCACCGATCGCAATCTCCGCTATGAACAAAACCTGACCAATCGTAAAATTGCTATCGCTGTCTTGATGTCTACCTCATGGCCACGAATCAAACAGCAAACTGTCCGTATTCAAGCGGTGATTGATGCCATTCAGCCAGGAAGCTACCAAGAAATCACAATTGAATAGCCTTCTTTCCAGATAGCGCTCGATTAGGCAGACAGTTTAGCAGTAGATAACAACAGCTGTCTCAGCAAGCTGAAACTGAATCTCTTATTCCTCAATCTGTTTAAGATGGATGTGCTTGTAGCCCAGCTTCAGGTCAAACTCATCACCCGGTTTCAGCTTCAGCGCTTGCGTGTAGGCAGAACCAATCACAATCTGACCGTTCTGGTGCACTGTCAAACGGTACGTCGCTTCCCGGCCTCGGCCATCTGACTTCGACCCTAGATTGAGCCCTTTGGCTGCCAGCAGTGCTTCGTAGAATGACTCCAAGCTCACTCGCGCGCGATCGCTTTTGGTCTGGCTGGTGTAGCCACAAGCCTGAGCAATTTCGCGTCTGGAAAGGTGGGAAAGTTCTTGCGCTTTCTGTAGCAGCGCTTTGCCGGTCAACGGTTTAGATTGCCTCGTCATTCTCGCTCCAATTTCGAGTGATACTCAAATACATCGACTGTTCTAGCTTTACCTTGTCCTTT
>JAAHIC010000801.1 GCA_010671965.1 Leptolyngbya sp. SIO4C5 | reverse complement strand
TATGAGTGCTTGCTCTACAGATTATCTCAAATAATTACTTTTGTAAACATTTTTTGATTTGCGAAACAGCTTTTGTCTACTTTTTTCAGAGGCAGCAGAAGATCTTGAAAGCCTTGAAAGCCTTTGACTGCAACTGTTTTAAGGTTCAAGCAAAGGTAATTGTGTTAGCCACCTATTTTCTATCAGCAGATATAGGTTTACTCATCTTTACTGAGAAATAGGAAATTTTTAATCCTGCTTTCTGAGCATTGGCTTCTCATAAACTTGCAGCAGTTTTTAGGACTGGGGGTAAGTCAAAGCTCGCCAGGCAAACTGCGGCAGCGAGAGCATACGCCGCCAGCGCCAAGGTTCCTGATAGAGGCGGTAGAGCCATTCCAAATGATTTTTCCGAAATATAGCTGGGGCGCGGGTTTTAGTACCTGACCAGATATCGAAGCTGCCACCTACGCCGACCCAGGTTGCCTGCGGACAGAGATGGCGGTGCTCAGCAATCCAAAACTCCTGCCGGGGAACCCCCAAGCCAACGAAGATGAGCTGAGGCTGTAGCTCTTGCAGGCGTTGCTGAAAAGCAGGCTGCTGTTCTGGTTTGAGATAGCCATGCTGCACCCCGGCGATCGCTAAGTCAGGCGATCGCTGCTGCCAAGCCTGCACAGCAGCTTCAGCTACCCCGGGAGCACCGCCATAAAAAAAGACTGATTCGGCTGGCCGCGATCGCTGTATTAGTTCAGCAGCCAGCTCAATGCCTGGGCAGCGCTGAATTCGTTTGCCTTTTAGCCGAAAATACAGCACAATGCCTGCACCATCTGGAATCACTAACTCCGCAGACTGAATGATTTTGCGCAGGATAGCGTTGCGATCGGCCTGCATGGACATTTCCGCATTGAGGGTAACGACATGGGCACCGCGCCCCTGACGCATATTGTGCAACAGCCAGTTGGCATAGTCTGGATTCCAGTGAACCGGCAAACCCATTACAGCAAGCTGTTCTAGGTGCTCTGACAGCATAGGTGATTCTCCGGCAACAATTTTCTTTATTAAGGATGGCTCAAGCAGCCGTTGTTTATTGTCTCTGATTTTTAGAGCCTAAATGACGGTCTCGCCTCAATCTAAGTTCTATGCCATGACCCATTGGCCGGATAAAAATTCCGTAGAGCCGATTTGAAGAGTTGTTTAAAGTCCCTAAAGCTTTTCCACGTCTTTATCAAGAAGCGGCTTAATAAAAGAGGGTCTTCTGACAGATGCAAGACGGCTCAAACTATGGATCAGCAGAGCCGAGACTGTTAAAGCTGATTTGGCAACATCTGTTGAACCTCGCTCTATCAAAGGAATGCTGGATTGAAAGTCGTCATGTTCAAGCTGAAGGATCTGAAATTAAGCCAAAAGTTCACGCTGCTTTTGGTATTGATATTTTTGGGAGGCATTTTAGCTAGCGGCGCGGCCCTGGCTAGAACGCTGAATCACAGCGCCCAGGCCCAGGTCACTACCAAGGCGCTGATGCTGATGGAAACGATGAACTCGGTTCGCGCCTACACCAGCAGCGAGGTCAGGCCGGAACTGTCGGCTCGCTTGGCGACTGAATTTTTACCTGAAACCGTGCCCTCATATTCAGCCCGTGAAGTCTTTGAAACGTTTCGTTCCAGTCCCCTATATAGCGACTTTTTCTATAAAGAAGCCACGCTAAATCCCACTAACCCTAGGGATCAAGCAGATGCTTTCGAGACTCGCATCATCGAAGGTTTTCGGGCGCAGAGCAATCCTAAAGAAGTGAACGGATTTCGCTCAACGCCAAGCGGCGAACTGTTTTATATCGCTCGGCCCATTCAAATTACTGAACAGAGCTGTTTGGAATGTCACGGACTGGCTTCAGCGGCCCCAGTGAGTCTGATTGACCGCTATGGCAGCGAACATGGGTTTGACTGGCAGATGGACGAAATCGTCGGGGCGCAGGTGATCTCAGTGCCAGCGGCAACGGTGCTCAGCAGCGCTCGTAAATCACTGCTGCTGATTCTGGGTATTTTCGTGGCCGTGTTTGCGATCGCCATTTTGTTAGTCAACGTTTGGCTGCACCGCTACGTCGTTCGTCCCCTCAACCGGATGGCACTGGTGGCAGAAGCCGTTAGCACAGGCGATACCGATGCCGAATTTACCCAAGCCTCAAAGGATGAGGTTGGTCAGCTAGCCCAGTCCTTTAACCGGATGCGCCTCAGCTTACAAATGGCGATGCAGCGATTGGAGCGCTATCGCTCAGGCCGTCGTAGCTCTGGCTCGTCACGATAGCTGACTTTGAAACTCTTGAGCTTTGGCTGCATCAGGAATTTCTGCCGATAGTAGGGAAACTAGCTGCTGGTCATCTATGTTGGGATGATCGGCCAGGGTTTCCTCAATTAAGAAGGAAGCCATTGGCCCCACACAGCGAGCTAGAGCCTGTTGACAGCGACTTAGGAAAAGATTGTCAATAGCAGCAAGCGCTACTAGCGCTGCTGCTATTGAC
>JAAHIC010000800.1 GCA_010671965.1 Leptolyngbya sp. SIO4C5 | reverse complement strand
GCCGAGCTACTCTAAAGTTTTTGTCGAAACCCTGATTAAGCTAGCCGAAGACGATCCGCGAATCATCGGCATCACAGCGGCGATGGCAACGGGTACAGGCCTCAGTAAGCTGCAGGAAAAGTTGCCGAAACAGTACATCGATGTCGGCATTGCCGAACAGCACGCCGTGACGCTAGCGGCAGGACTGGCCTGCGAAGGAATGCGCCCGGTAGCCGCTATTTACTCAACTTTCCTCCAGCGCGGCTTTGACCAAATCGTGCATGACGTTTGCATCCAAAAGCTGCCCGTCTTTTTCTGCTTAGACCGGGCCGGCATTGTCGGGGCTGACGGCCCCACCCACCAGGGACTCTACGACATTGCCTATCTGCGCTGCATTCCCAACATGGTGCTGATGGCTCCCAAAGATGAAGCTGAGCTGCAGCGCATGATTGTCACAGGCATCAACTACACGGATGGGCCAATTGCAGTGCGCTATCCCCGTGGCAGCGGCTACGGCGTACCGCTAATGGATGAAGGATTAGAGGCACTGCCCATCGGCAAAGGCGAGCTGCTGCGCCAGGGCGACGACGTGCTGCTGTTGGGCTACGGCTCAATGGTATATCCGGCGATGCAGACAGCCGAAATTCTCAGCGAACATGGCATCGAGGCAACGGTGCTCAACGCGCGCTTTGTTAAGCCGCTAGATCAGGCGCTGATTTTGCCCTTGGCCCAGCAAATTGGCCGCGTGGTGACCCTAGAAGAGGGCTGCCTGATGGGCGGTTTTGGCAGTGCGGTGGCGGAAATGCTGCTGGATGCTCAGGTCAACGTGCCGCTGCTGCGTTTAGGCGTGCCCGATCGGCTAGTCGATCACGCCAAGCCGGACGAGTCTAAGGTAACGTTGGAGTTGACCCCGGCTCAGATGGCAGAACGGATTCGGGCCTCCATGACGGTCGGGAAATCGGTAGTGAGCGTGTAGACAAACGGGCGATCGCGATGGCAGAGATTCCTGAAACCCATGTTTATCCAGTGGTCTGGCAAGACGATCACGTTTTGCTGATCGATCAAAATCGACTGCCAGCGGTCTATACCCTGGTGTCTATCAGCCGCTTTGAGGACATGGTGACGGCCATCAAAACCCTGATTGTGCGCGGCGGCCCGGCCATCGGCATTGCGGCGGCCTATGGCTTGTATCTGGGGGCTAGCGAAATTCCGACCCGCGATCGCCCAGCTTTTTTAGAGCGGCTAGAAGCTGTCGCTGAGCGGCTGAAGGAAACCCGTCCGGCCAAGGCCAATCTGAGCTGGGCTATCGATCGCCTGCTTAAAAAAGTCAGCAACACCCTAGGCAGCGTTGACTACCTCAAACAAGTCCTGCTAGAAGCCGCCCAAGCTCTGCAAAAAGAAGACCTGGAAACCTGCTACGCCATTGGCCGTCATGGCCTGCAGGCGCTGCCGGACAGCCCGCAGCAGCTGGCCATCTATACTCACTGCAATCACGGCGCGCTGGCCGCCTCTGGCTATGGCACCTCTCTGGGCGTCGTGCGCGCGACCTGGCAGCAAGGCCGTCTAGCCCGGGTCTACGCTGGGGAAACCCGGCCGCGACTGCAGGGAGCTCGCCTGACCGCCTGGGAATGCGTTCAGGAAGGCATTCCGGTGTCAATCGTCACTGACAGCATGGCAGCTCACTGTATGCGACAGGGCCTGGTACAGGCGGTGCTGGTCGGGGCTGACCGCATTGCCCTCAACGGCGATACCCTCAACAAGATCGGCACCTATGGCCTCGCGCTGATTGCCAAAGCTCACCAGGTTCCTTTCCTGGTGGCGGCCCCCCTTTCTACTGTGGATCTGCGGCTTAAAACCGGAGACGCGATCGCTATCAGCGAAAATCCGGCTGCCGATATTTACCAGATTGGTGAGACGGTGATCGCCCCGGAGGGAGCCGAGTATTACAACCCGGCCTCCGATGTCACGCCAGCAGAGCTGATTACCGCCATTGTCACCGAGCAGGGAGCGATCGCCCCCTCTGACCTAGCAAACTTAGTGCAGACTGCCAGCCGATAACCGCTAGGCTTCCACCTTGACGCCGCGCCAGAAGGCGACATAGCCTTCAATATTCTTGGCGGCGTCTTTGGCGGTCGGATAGTACCAGGCGGCGTCCTGATTGGTTTCGCCATCCACCTCAATCGTGTAGTAGCTGGCCTGGCCTTTCCAGGGGCAGGTGGTGTGCTTATCGCTAGGCTTGAAGTATTCCTGGTTGATCGAGTCTGGCGGGAAATATTGGTTTCCTTCGACTACCTCGCAATTGTCGCTTTCGGCTAAAACAGCTCCGTTCCAAGTGGCTTTAGGCATGGGTTTCTCCTTTGATTTTTTACTTTACAAACCACTTTACAAAACTCTTACCCTGGCTAACCTAATCGTCAGACAGATCCTGCAGCCAGTTACGATTTCGTCCTGCCCTGTAACGGCGTGTTGGTTAGAAGCGAGTAGGCTGAAGGCAAGCTGCGGTACTATTGTCCGCATA
>JAAHIC010000080.1 GCA_010671965.1 Leptolyngbya sp. SIO4C5 | reverse complement strand
TACCCAAGCGAGCCAGATCACCGGTTTCCAGGTTGCCGACGACAGTGACCCCAGCTTTCCTGCCTACACCCAGTCGCTGTCTTTCGACACGTCGCTGCTCAACCTCACGAACGATCAGTTCACCTTTTCCGTCGACGGTCTCATTGGCGGCTTGGATTACGAGCTCGACTTCATGCAGCTCGACGTGCCCCCGCCGCCCAGCGAGGTGCCGGCGCCTGGCGTGATCGCCCTGTTCGGCCTTGGCCTTGCCGGTCTTGGCCTGGCGCGCCGCCGCCGGACACGGTAGCTTCCGCATCCGAATGATCAGTGGGCCGTCCGAAGTCGTTCGGGCGGCCCCTTTCTTGCGTCCTGCCCACGCCGGCGGAAAAAGCGACAGCCTCCCGCAGTGACGCAAATTCGATCGTCGGAATATTTTACGCCTTTCCGTTGCAGAGGGTGATGCTCTGCCCCCTAAGGCACTCGGATACTTGAATTTTGGTCTGCTTGGCACGGCCCCTGCATGGCTCTTCCCGTGCGGGGGCACTGAGTTTTAGGAGTAGGGTGCCAAATGAAGATGATTTCCAAAGCAGCGCTTGCCGGCGTCGCAACGCTGGCGTTCAGCGCGCCAGCTGCAGCCGTCACGATCACGCTCGATAATTTCGATACGGCGTTCACGAAAGACGGCGGGTCCACAACCGATGCGGTCCTTGCGGTCGGCAGCTTCGACGACGGCTCTGGTGGGCAGACCATCGTCACGGAAGATACGTCCGATCTCCAGTCCGTCATGCCGAGTGGCCTCGACAGGCTCGGGATCCTGCGGCTGAACAGCGTCGCCTTTGCGGACAGCGCGGCGACCGCCGAAATCAACGGCAGTTCGCTTCAGTATTCCGCCGATGCCGGCGTGAACGCCTATGTCCAGCTCAGCTATGCGCTGGAAGACGCCTTCGCCGGCATTGCCGGCACCAATGCGACCGGCCGCGTCGATCTGCGGACGATCTTCGCCGATGCGAATTCGCGGACCTTCTCGCTGTTCGTGAACGGTACGCTGGCGGACCAGTTCACCGAGTCCGGCACCATCGCGCCTGGCAGTTCGGAGTTCCGGTCGCTGTCGTTCAACACCGATCTGCTCAACGGTGTGGCCGATGGCCTGTCCATCCGCGTAACGGGGCCGTCCGCACTCGACATCCAGTTCGACCAGATCACGACGGATGTCCCCGAACCGGGCGTTCTCGGGCTGCTCGGCCTCGGTCTCGCCGGGATCGCCATGACCAGGCGCCGCCGCAAGGCCTGACGCGTCCGCAGCGCTGAACCTGAAGAAGGGCCGTTCCGGGGAGGAGCGGCCCTTTTTTCTTGCGGCAGACAACATGTCGGCCTCGGCGTTCAGGTGAGCCAGTCCCTGAGGATTGCGTTTACTTCCTCCGGCGCGTCCTGCTGCACCCAGTGCGAAATGCCCGGCAGAAATTTCAATGTCAGGTCCGGTAGATAAGCGTGGATGCCGTCAAGCGTCTCCAGGCCCAGTGCCTCGTCCGCGGTGCCCCAGACGAGCAGCGTGGGCACGTCGACGCGCGGGTCGCTGGCGGCCACGCGCCCGCGTGCCATCCGGATCGCGCGGTAATAGTTGATCATCGCCGTCATCGCGCCCGGCCGCAGCGCCGCCGCGGCGTAGATGTCGAGGATGTCGCTCGGAAAGCGCTCGGGGTTCGCGGCCATGCCCCTGAAGGCCTGCCGCACGGCGCGGGCGCCGTTCGCGCGCATCAGGGCCTCCGGCAGCTTCGGCAGCTGGAAGAAGAAGACGTACCAGCTGCGCCGCCGCTGTGCCGGCGAGAGCCGCAGCGACCGCGCGAAGGTGAACGGATGCGGCATGTTCATGACGACCAGCCGATCGAGCGGCCGCACGCGCCGCATGGCTAAGTCCCACGCGATCGCGCCGCCCCAGTCGTGCGCGATGAGCATGACTTCGAACGCGGGGCGCTCCGCCTTCGCCGCGTCGATCAGCGCGCCGATGTCCTCGGTCAGCGTGTCGATATGGTAGGCGGCGGCGCCCTTCGGCCGCGCGCTGGCGCCGTAGCCGCGCAGGTTCGGCGCCCAGACGCGCCAGCCCTGCTCCGCCAGCAGCGGGATCTGGTGCCGCCAGGACAGGTTGAGCTCGGGAAAGCCGTGCAGGCAGATCGCCAGCCGGTCGCCCTCCGCGCCCGCTTCCACGAGCTCGAACTGCAGGCCGTTCGCCTCCACGAAGCGAGCGCGCATGCCGCTGTCCGGCGGCGGGAACCAGGCAAACTCCTCCATTGTCGGCGATCTACCAACGCGGCGACCGGCGGCCTACTCTCCGATTGGCGGGTTGCCGCGTCGGCTGCCGGCCCCCAGAACCGGCGCTCATGCACCTGTTCTCCAGCCGGCTGTCGCGGACGGCTGTGCACAGCCTCGTCGCCCTGGAAGATGCGCTCGACCGCGTCCGCTACCGCATCTTCGGCGAACACAAGCCGGAAAGCGCGCAGATCGCGTGCTATGCGGGCTATCGCAGCGACAGCCGCATCTACCTGTCGGGCCGCGTACTCGAAAGCCGCCGCCGCATCGACCACGGCGAGGGCACGCTGTCGCGCCTGAAGGTGATGCGCGAGGTCTACGAGACCGACGAGGTATACAACCAAGCTTATAAGCAAACTCAATTGATTCTCCTGCTCCTAGAGCTGTATAGAAACCAATGGAAAACTCAATTGCTGCACGATCGCCTATTGCCTGCTCCATACCAACTACATAGTCAATGTGTCGCGCAATAGCCTTAGCTTGAAACCTTGAATAGCAGGCATTCAAAACGACACATTCTACGTGACTAGAGAAAAGTTTGAATAGATTGGCTAATGCATCTGAATCAACCAGCTTGAGGTGCCCCATTACATTCTCAAAAGCCAGACCATCTTCACCGGTTCCATGACCTGTAAAATGTACAATCTGGGGCTTGAAATCCAACATTGCCTGCTGAATATCTCTGGTTCGGGTCGCTCCAGTGGAGTTGATGGGCACTTTGCCATATCCAGCTAAACGCAAGCGCTCCTTAATTTCCCGTTCCTCTTCTTGCAAGCGCAAACTTACCGACCCTTTGGGATTTGCAGCCAATAGCAATATCGACTTTAAGGTTGCACCATCATCCATGCAAATTACCTAAGGTCAATTGACTTTATTCAATTTTTAAATTGTATTCCAGAAAAAGGAACAGCCTATTGGCATCGCAAATATTCTTGAAGTGAGGCATTCCTGAATAACCTTGCGCTGCATAACTATTATTAGAGGGAAAGTTTCCACCTAAAATCCCCATACGAGTAAATAGGTGGAATGATTCAGTATAATCATCCCTTCAGTTTCAGGTTAAGTTTGCTTAGAGTTTATTCATCAGCTCTTTTCAGGCAGTCTACTCATGCAAGCAGAACCTAGTTCTAAGAAGCTACTCGACCAGGTTAGAGAGGCTATTCGTTTGAAGCATTATTCCTACCGCACGGAACAAACCTATGTGCAATGGATTCGCTGTGACATCTTGTTTCATGACAAGCCTCATCCCCAAGAGATGGGTGTTCCTGAACTAGAAGAAGCCTTTCTCACCCATCTAGCGGTGCAAGAGTAGGTTGCAGCCTCTACTCAAAACCAGGCTTTTATACTCACGTACTCAACCAAGGGGGACGCGCGTGAGAAGCCCTTTAGATGCATAGCTTCGCACCGCTATTGACGCCGATCGCCCAATGTCGTACACTCACCCATTAAGCTGTGGCAGTCCAAACGTTACAGCTTATTCACACAGACTCAAAAACTTAGCGCTCCCTAGAGGTGCTGGAAACACCGTCTAGAGAGCTGACCCCCAAACTGTCTACAGCAGTCTGGCGGCTAGTGGTGCAGTGTACCACCAGCCACCTCGATTTGCGTTGCAAGTTGTCGGGGTGGCTGAGTTTTTGGTTCTGGGGATCAGGGAAAGGCAGAAGGAAAAAGGTAGAGGGCAGAAGGAAAAAGGCAGAAATTACAGAGTGAGGTGATAGAGGTTGAAAGCCTTTCACTTCGTCGTTCTGCCTTCATCCTTCATCCTTTACCTACTTCCGCCTTCCCCTCCCAGGCTCAAATTCACTCAAGGAGTACACTCATGTTTCAAGAAAATCATGGCAGCGATCGCCCTTCCCCCGCGATCGCCGTTCCCACCCGCGAACAAGCCAACAGCGGCGATCACGTGCGGCTGATGATGTTTGGCCCCCTGCCCTGCGTACGGCTAGAAATCCACCGGCTGCACATACTGGGTTACGCCGAAGCCACGGCCTGGAGCCAGCCCATGCCCACCGATCGGCCTAACGAAGTGATGGTGATTCTGACTAAGCGCTGCTCCCTCTGCTAAACCCGCCGTCGCCCGCAGCAGATCGCGAAAAATTCTCGCTCTCTCACTCGACCAGGGAGCGAGAAATAAGTAGGAGGATCAAATCAAGTCCAATTTGGGTTGCTGGGTTTCGACTTCGCTCAACCCTCTGCCAATAACGGATCGAGCATTGAGCGGAGTCGAAATGCGTCTAAACAATTAGACTGATTTACTTAACACCTCACTGCTGCCTGGGTTTAGCTGCGCCGTGGCTCGTTTTTTCTAAAACATAAAGCCTCAGTCGCCAAGCTGCGAGGATGCGTCATGATGAAACAATATAGCGATCGCCCTCTTTGTCAGGACACAGGTGGGTATTGCTAAACCGCTGAGGTTGCCGGGTTTTCTCCCTTCGGGAGACACTTCGTGAACGACTTCGCTCAACCCTCTGCCTAATAACGGATCGAGCATTGAGCGGAGTCGAAATGCGTCTCATAGATAATCAGACTTAACTTATGTCTCCTCGCCTGATCATTATTGGCCTCGACTGCATGGAACCGTCTCTGGTGTTTGACCGCTGGCGGTCAGACCTGCCCAACCTGTCGCGGCTGATGGCCCAGGGCAGCTACGGGCAATTGGAGAGCAGCATTCCCGCTATTACCGTACCGGCCTGGAGCTGCATGACCAGCGGCCGAGATCCGGGTGAGCTGGGAATTTACGGCTTTCGCAACCGTCAGAACCGGGGCTATGACTCAATGGCAATCTCGGATGGTCGGGCAGTGCGGGTGCCGCGCCTGTGGGACATTTTGGGCGAAGCGGGTTGGAAGGTGGCGGTGCTAGGGGTTCCGGGGACCTCTCCCCCCTATCCGGTCAACGGTTCACTGGTGTCGTGCTTTTTGACTCCCAACACCGAAGCCACTTTTACCCATCCGCCGGAGCTAGCCGGACAAATCCTCGACTGGATGCCCGACTTTCTGCTAGATGTACCCCACTTCCGCTCCGAAGACAAACAGCGCATTCTCGACAATATCTACACCCTCTGCGACCAGCGATTTCTGTTAGCCCAAAAGCTGATTGCCCAAGACAACCCCGACTTTTTGATGCTGGTAGACATGGGCGTCGATCGCATTCATCACTCTTTCTGGAAGCCGATGGACGCCAACCATCCCCAGCACGAGCCAGGTTCCCCCTTTGCCAACGCCATTCACGACTACTACTGCCATGTGGATCAGCAGGTGGGGCAGCTTTTGGCCCAGTGCGGCCCAGAGACGGCTGTTCTGGTCGTCTCTGACCACGGAGCCCAGCCGCTGATGGGAGGGATTTGCCTGAATGAGTGGCTGATTGCCGAGGGCTATCTAGTGCTAAAAGAAACGCCAACAGCGCTTCAGCCCTTAGATCAAGTTGAAGTGGACTGGAGCCAGACGAAGGCTTGGGGCGCAGGTGGCTATTACGGACGGATTTTTCTCAACGTCAAGGGGCGGGAGCCGCAGGGCACCGTGCCGATGGCCGAGTATGAAAGCACCCGCCATGAAATTATCGAAAAGCTCTCTGTCCTGCCTGGCCCGGCAGGAGAATCTTTGAACATTGAGATCTTTCGACCGCAGCAGATTTATCAAAAAGTGCGCGGCCTGGCCCCGGATCTAATTGCCTACTTTGACAGGCTGGCTTGGCGCTCAGTGGGCAGCGTGGGCAGCGGCGCTTTCTACACCACTGACAACGACACTGGCCCGGACGATGCCAATCACGCCCAGTACGGCCTGATGATTTTCCACGATCCGCAGCAGCCCCAGGACGGTCAGGTACTCTCAGAGGCGCAGATTTATGACATTTTGCCGACGCTGCTGGGCCGCTATCACCTCGCAGCCCCGGCAGGACTGCGGGGGAAAGTCCTGCCAGTATAGTTGGCGCCGCGCAGAGCGGCTCAGCCCACCACGTCTAAAGCTGCTCAGGCTGCCAGATCCGCAGCGTTGGCCCGTAGGTCACCAGAAACTGGTTGTCGGGCGTGAAGCTGAAGCTAGATACGCCTGGAACAGCCGTCACCACTTCACCGCTGGAGATATCCCACAGCTTCAGCCCTGCGGTGGGAGCCTCCTGCCCGGTCGGGGGCAGAATGGCGCTGGTTGCCAGCGATCGCCCGTCTGGACTCACCGCCAGCTCTCCTAGGCTGAGCGAGGTGGCTTGGGGCTGAGCCACAAAGTTGACCGCCTCAAAAACGCGGGTGAGCTGAGGCGACTGTAGATTCCACAGGCGTACCGTATTATCTTCGCTATTGCTAGCCAGCGTCTGCCCGTCCGGCAAAAAAGCCAGCGATCGCACGGGGGCCTGATGGCCCCGCAGGGTCAGCATTCGCGCCCCGTTGACCGCATTCCAGAGCTTGACGCTGTTATCAACATCGCTAGTGGCTAGAATCAGGCCGTTGGGGCTAAACGCTACCGGCATGGGCTGAGCGACCGGGCTGCCAGCGTCCATGAATGTGCGAATAAGCTGCCCGGTGGCCGGATTCCAGAGCTGCACTTTGTTGGCCCAGGTGACGCTGACCAAACGGCGACTATCGGGGCTAAACTGCAGCCTTTGGGGAATGGCCTGAGACGGCTCCAGGCTGAGGCTGTGCAAGAGCTGGCCGGTCTGCAGGTTCCACAGCCGGATGGTTTGGTCGGAGCTGGCGCTGGCCAGGGTGCGACCGTCTGGGCTGATGGCGATCGCGTGCACCGCGTACTGGTGACCGGATAAGGTGCGCAGCGCAGCGCCCGTTTGGGCATTCCACAGCTTCACCGTCCCGTCAGACAGGCCCGCTGCCACCAGCCGGGCATCGGGCGTGAAGGCGATCGCGTTGGCCACGTCTCCCACCATATTGACTGGCTCCGTCGGTGGCTCCTGGGGCGTTCCCGTGTAGGCAAAGGCTTCAGTTGCCTGACCTGCTACCAGACGAGCAATCATCTCACCGGTAGCCAGGTTCCACAGCGTTAGGGTGCTGTTGTTTTCCAAGCTGCAAGAGCGCTCATAGCTATAGCTGCTAACGGCTAGGAGCTGGCTGTCAGGGCTGACGGCCTGCGCCTGGGTATGGACCGGGCAGACGGTGCCGGGATATAGGGTGGTGAGATCAATTTCCTGGTGGAGCTGGGGCGTTTGCCAGTCGCTGTAGCTGATGGGTGCTGCCACGGTCAGGGCCAGCTTGACCTGATGATACAGGCCGGGCAGGTAGCGGTTGAAGCGCTCCCCCTGCAGGTACATAGCATCAATGGTGCAGCTGCCGCAGCCCGAACCGTGACCGCTGGCAATATCAGATACCGTTTGCCAGTCGATGCCTGTCCAGGGTAGGTGGCCGACTGGGGCCTGTAGGCTAAAGGTCAGCTCTGGCTCGACTAACCAGTCCGGGGCGATAAAGCCATAGTCGCTGCCTGTAGTGCGGGTCCAGCCGACGCGATCGCCAAAGGCTTTGACTGCCTCATTTGGGTTGCCCATCTGCTGCGCGGCAATCTCCTGCCAAAGGCGCTGCTGCGCGCTGAAGCCAAAGCGACCGCCGCTGGCCTCTGACCAGAGCTGATCTAGCTGGCGAATCACCTCAGCGGGAATGGCACTGGACTGGGGCATGCCGTATAAATCGCCGTCGGCGTGAACCCACTGCTGCAGAATTCGGCGGGTTTCAGCGTCCGCGCCCTGCCAGTCTTGAATCGTCAGGTAGCTCTGAAGCTGGTCGTAGCTGCCGCCAAACTCGCCAATCGGTTCTAGCCTAGCGGGTACAGACGGACTTTGCTCGGTGTGAGGGGATGTTTGGGCGATCGCTGCGGGCGAGAGGGCAACGACGGACAGACCCAAACCAATCAAGCCAAGCCAAGAAATTTGATTGATACGCATAGTGACTCCGAGGCAGAGCCTCACAAAAAGAGACCAGTGCTGAGCACTGGTGCGGGGGGATGAGAGCGAATAGTTTAATTTTGCGGGCAGCTCAGACAGCAAAAGTTTGGGTTACAAAAACGGATACGTTTGCTGCTGGGGGCCTTTCCTCTGGGGCGAATAAACCTGAGACGATTGGCGATCGCGCCGCATAATTACCCACCTAGCTACACTGGCCTCGTTGGCAATTCCGGCAGCTTTGGCGTCAATTTTTAGCCGCCCGGTTCGGAAGGGGGCCGGTGTTTGACCAGAAAGCGATCGAGCTGGTTGGCAAAGGCTTCGCGATCGCGCTGGCTGAAGGCTGGCGGCCCGCCCGTTTCCACACCGCTGCTGCGCAGATCCTCCATAAAGTTGCGCAGCGAGAGCCGCTCACGGATATTACCCTGATCGAAGAGGACGCCGCGCGGACTGAGGGCATAGGCTCCCTGGGCGATCGCCTCTGCCGCCAGCGGAATGTCAGCCGTAATCACCAAGTCTCCCGGCTCAAGCTGGGCCACAATGTAGCTATCGGCCCGGTTAAAGCCAGCACCAACCAGCACCGTCTCGATATAGGCCGAAGCGGGCACCTGTAGGGGCTGATTGGCCACCAGCGTTGTCAACACCTGTACCCGCTTAGCCGCCCGAAACAGAATCTCCTTAATCACATTGGGGCAGGCATCGGCATCAACCCAAATTTGCATAGTCCGTTAGCCAAAAACTAAGACAAAAACTGGCGGAGCTGGCTTAAATCCAGCCGCTCAAATTTTTGAAAGAAATCTAAAAGCCGCGCTGCTATCAAAGCCACGCCTTCTTCGACATTAGATTCCACATTCAGCGGCAATACCGGGTCGTGGAGGGAAAGCCGCAGCAGAAACCAGCCGTCCTCAGCCGCAGACTGACAGGAAATGCGAATGCCTTCGTAATTGTTGGGCACTACCTGCCAGTCAGGTTGCTTAGCCGCATAGGCTTCTAGCTGCTCAATCACCTGCTGACCGTAAGTTTTGAAGTCCTCAGCCGCCATCTTCAGCCGAAATTCTTCGCTTTCGGCAGGCTCCTGCAGCTTGGCAATCAGGTCAGTCAGCGACTTGCCCGCTAGCTGCGCCTTCGCCAGTTCTGCCAGCAGCTTGCTCACCAAATAAGCGCCGTCATCGAGAAAATAGTTCTCCTTCATCGCCCCGTGACCCGAAGTTTCGATCGCCAGCCAGGATTCCTGCCCCGTCTGGTTCAGCCGCACTGACTCGTTGATCACGTTTTTATAGCCCCGCTTGAAGCGGTGATGGACGCCCCCTAGCTCAGCCTCGATAAACTGGGTGAGGCCGTCAGAGGTAATCGAATCGGTGACGATGGTAGAGCCGGGATGCTCCTGCAAAACCACGGCTGAAATGAGGGCAATTAGGCGGTTGCGATTGAGTTCTCGGCCTGAGGCATCTACAGCCGCGCCGCGATCGACATCGGTGTCAAAAATAATGCCAAAATCTGCCTGATTATCTGTCACGGCCTGACAGATGGCCGCCATAGCCGCCTTATCTTCGGGATTGGGGACGTGGTTGGGGAAGGTGCCATCTGGCTCTAAAAACTGGCTGCCGGTGGTATCAGCTCCCAGCGGCGCTAAAACCTGGCTGGCATAGAAGCCGCCCGCGCCGTTGCCCGCGTCTAGGATAATTTTGAGTCCCTGTAGCGGCTGCTCAAAATTATCAGGATGGTTCACCGTTTGGCGAATTTTAGTAACGAGCTGATCGGCATAGACGGAGATGAAATCGCGCGGTTCGATGGGACCTTTGGCCGCGGCTGTGACCGGCTCGCCCTGCTCCGCCAGCGCCAAGATCTCGCTGATGTCGGGCTTGCCTAAGCCTCCCTGAGCGGTGAAAAACTTCAGTCCGTTGCGGTTGAACGGCAGGTGGCTAGCGGTGAGCATAATCGCGCCATCGCAGTCAAAGCCGGGGGTGACGGTGCTCATAAACATGGCTGGCGTCGAGGCCAGGCCAAAGTCATAAACCTGACTCCCCGCGATCGCCATACCGTCCATCACCGCCTGCATCAGGGCTGGCCCCGACAGGCGACTGTCTCGCCCCACCGAGATGGTCAGCTCTGAAGCCGCTTTGTCCAGCTTTGACGACAACCAGGCGACAAAAGCCTGACCGAGCTGCTGGGCGATCGCGGGGGTGAGGTTAACCGCTTCGTCCGCCACGCCCTCCAGCGCCACGCCGCGAATATCAGATCCGTTTTGCAGCTTCTTCCAGTCAAAGCTTTGCATGTCAGCTCCCTTGCCTCTGCTGAAGGATGGTCCCTACTCCGGTTTATCATAAGCCCCGCCGCCCTCGACCCGGCAGTAATTAAGGCTACCGAAGTTAGGACATCACAGGAAACGCCTGTCCGCCAAGGGTTAAAACCGCTTGGCTCACAGCCTATGTCCACTGCGTGGACTCATTCCTCTCCAGTTTCCCAGCCCATATAACGGACGGGCCGATGCCAGGTGGGAGCAACCGTCCCCTAGGCGCGGGGTTTCTACACTCGTTGTTTAAAAGAATAACCCCCATAATAAAAATGAAAGAAATATGAAACACAGGTACCCCTGATGCAAAATTTGGTTGAGGCTTTTTATAAGTGGTATCGCAACACCCTGCGCAATACCCGCTATCGCTGGCTGATTGTCTTCGGCACGCTGCTCTATCTGATCAGCCCCATTGATATCTCACCCGACTTCATTCCGGTGATTGGCTGGATCGACGACGGCATTTTGATTACGCTGCTGGTGTCTGAGGTGTCTCAGATAGCGATGGAGTTTCTCAATCAGCGTAACCAGCGAGTCTCTAACCAGACGAGCAGTCAGTTTGAAAAGCCTGTGATCGAGGTGGTGGATTAGCCAGAAATTAGGAGCATGACACCTCGATTAGACAAGCTGAGCGATCGCTTTTTACAGGCGATCGCTTTTTCCTATGTCCGAAAACTTCCGCAGATCCGCTGTAGACAATTGCATACCTCTCCGGCCGCCAGCAGTACAACTCGGCAGAGGCTTAAAGCCTAACAGCGTTTCAACGGTACGACTATGACACTCACTCTGACTGGACTTAGCCCTACCCCCTGGA
>JAAHIC010000008.1 GCA_010671965.1 Leptolyngbya sp. SIO4C5 | reverse complement strand
CTGTACGGGTGAAAATCGCTGCCGCTGCTGAGCATCTACCAAAGTAAGCGCCTGAATTTTGTTAGGATCAACCGCCCGCCGCTCAATGAGCGGATACTCGTCTCGGTGTAGGGCTAGAAAGTTCTGTACGGTGGGATGACAGCCGCCGGTTAAGACAATGCGCGTACCGGCCTGAAGACGGGATAAGCCAACGGCGGCGCCGAGGGTATCAAAATCGGCAGTGGTATGACAGAGAACTAAGTGCATGGAAAATCACAGGGCGCTAAAAAATAGGAGAAACGATCACGCCAGCTAGTTGGCAGAGGAACTTTTGCAAGGGGTCTAATTTCTGATAGCGTACTAACAAGGCTGACTGAAGGGCAGGGCCTAACTTAGAAAGGAACTGCGCTGCTGCAAGCGTTTTTAACATTGCTGTTTTGGGAGAGAAAAAATGGTATCAATTCTGTTTCAAATTGCCCTCTTGGCTTTGGTTGTTTGGTCTTTTGTCATGGTAGTGGGTGTGCCCGTAGCCTACGCTTCTCCCCAGAATTGGGAGCAGTCTAAGCGCTTAATCCTGCTAGGTTCTATCCTCTGGGGCGTACTGGTTGTCGTCGTGGGTGGTCTAAATTATTTAGTTGTTTAATTCATCAGGGAGACTATGGCAGTTTTTGAAGGTCGTTTTACAGATAGCAGTTCGCTCCGATTCGCGTTTGTAATCGGTCGCTTTAATGATCTGGTGACTGGCAAACTTTTAGAAGGCTGTCAAGACTGCCTGAAGCGTCATGGTGTGGATGTAGCCCCTGAAGGTACCCAGGTAGATTATGCTTGGGTACCTGGGAGCTTTGAAGTGCCTTTGGTGGCACGCCAGCTAGCTCTAAGTGGGCGATACGATGCCATTATTTGTCTGGGGGCGGTTATTCGCGGACAGACGCCCCATTTTGACTACGTGGCCGCTGAGGTTTCTAAAGGTATCGCAGCTACCAGCTTTCAAACCGGCGTGCCTGTGGTGTTTGGCGTGCTGACGACTGATTCTATGCAGCAGGCGCTAGAGCGAGCGGGCATCAAGAGTAACTTGGGCTGGAATTACGGCATGAGTGCTTTGGAAATGGCTAGTTTGATGCGGCAAATTCACGCTGCTCCTCGCAACAACGATGTCAACGGCTTGACTGATGGTGAGCCTCAAAGACTCGCTGCAGCAGGCTCACAGGTAATTTCTCAAGAAGAAGTTTAGCCGATAAACAAAGAGGCAAAAAGGAGTTGACAAAGATTTCTAGATCTGAGATTCTAGGTAAAGTCTGAAAAAGATGCGGGTATAGCTCAGTGGTAGAGCGTCACCTTGCCAAGGTGAATGTCGCGCGTTCGAATCGCGTTACCCGCTTTCAAAAAGCAAATGTAAATCCTGGTCTAACCGCTTTCCGGTTCTGTGCAAAAGCCGGATGGCGATTTTTGGGAGAATTGTTTTACAAGGGCAGTAGGCTGCATCGCAGTCTGCTAGAGGCTGATAGCTATCCGTCCCTGGAGCTGATTTTGGTCCACTTGCCATGAATAGGGGCTTAGATCAAGCGCCAGATTAGAAGGTTTACCCCTAAAATGTCAGAGAGTCCGTAAAGCCTCTTCTAACAGGCTTGTTTTATTCGCTAGGCTTTAGCTAATGTGAACTTAGCTAACCCGACCACAACAATCAAATCTTCCTCTATATTGCCTGCCGCTGATTGTGCGTTCTAAGAAAAGCCAAAAGGTTGATTTAACAGCGGATTATCCCTGTCCCTGTCGCCGCCGAGGGCGTATTGTGCCCATTGCGCTGACTGAAGCATTTGGATGCGATCGCTGCCAGCAAATTTTTGTCCTGCGAGAAGACGGCTATGTGATTGAACAGCTTTCAACCCACTATCCCTACAAGCGGGCCTGGCGCTGGGTGAATCAGCAGTGGACGCTAGATCGAGGCAGCCTCAGCCGCAACTATCTTCCTTTTTTATTCTTTTTCATCTTTGGCATTGCTATCTTTATCTTGCTGCTGACAACGCTGCAGCCACCTGCGACGGCTGGTCTGACGGTGCGCATTGTGGCGGCGCTGCTGATTTCAATGCTCTTAGTGTTCATGTTTTGGTTGGCCTGTAGGCGTTAGTGTCAATGACCTCGGCTTCTCCCTCTCACGATTTAGTATCAACGGTTCGCCAGGTTGTTCAATCTGCCCAAAAACTGGCCTCTCTAGGCACTGAAACTAAAAGTCATGCTCTAGAGCTGATGGCTCAGGCACTGGAAAACAATCAGGATCAAATCTTAGAGGCCAATACGCTAGATTTAGAAGCCAGCCGCGAAATGGCTGTCCCCGATCTCGTACTCGACTGGCGTCAACCGCAGCCAGTCGAGTCTGCTGTGGTTTGCCAAAAAGCTAGAGGCGTTTCCCGAAGCGGAGAAAACGCCGGAGAACAAGGTACCGGGCTGTGTTTCTCAGGTTTACGTCACGGCGGACTTAACAAATGAGGGAACGGTGGCTTTCAAGGCCGACTCTGATGCCCAAATTACTAAGGGGTTAGTAGCGCTGCTGATTCAGGCCCTAAACGGCCTCAAACCAGCTGAAATTGTGGCGCTTTCTCCCGACTTCATCAAAGAGACGCAGCTAGATGTCAGCCTCACCCCCTCTCGCGCCAACGGCTTTTTTAACATTTTCAAGACTATGCAGAAAAAGGTGCTGCCCTTTATCGCAGACCCGGCTGAAACAGCGGCTATGACGGATTGATGAACTCAGATTCTGCCTATCCCAGAGATCTTGTCGGCTACGGTCGCACACCGCCCGACCCCCAGTGGCCCCAGCAGGCCCGCGTTGCCCTCCAGTTTGTAATCAACTACGAAGAAGGGAGTGAAAACTGCATTCTGCATGGAGATGCGGCTTCCGAAGCTTTTTTGTCAGAGAGTGTAGGGGCGCAGCCGCTGCTGGGCGTACGCAACCTGAATATGGAATCGATGTATGAGTACGGCAGCCGGGCTGGGTTCTGGCGGCTGCATCGGCTGTTTACCCAGCGGGGCTTACCTGTCACTGTGTTTGCGGTGGCGATGGCAATGGCCCGTAATCCAGAGGCGATCGCCGCCATGAGTGAAGCCAACTGGGAAATTGCCAGCCACGGCTACCGCTGGATTGACTATCAGTACGTGGGTGCGGAAACAGAGCGAGCACACATTCGCCAGGCTGTCGAAATTCATACCCAGGTGGCCGGAGCGCGACCTTTGGGATTTTATCAGGGGCGCGTCAGCCCTCATACCCGCTACTTGGTCACTGAAGAGGGCGGCTTTCTCTACGACTCGGATAGCTATGCTGATGACCTGCCCTATTGGGTACACGACTACGGCAAACCTCATTTAGTGGTGCCCTACACGCTGGACAACAACGATATGCGCTTTGCCACCTATGCCGGGTTCAATGCCGGCGATCAGTTTTTTGCCTACCTGCGGGACGCCTTCGATACCCTGTACGCAGAAGGGGCAGACGCGCCCAAAATGATGAGCGTAGGGCTGCACTGCCGCTTAGTCGGTCGTCCCGGACGCACCGCTGCCTTAGCCCGCTTTCTAGACTATGTGCAAAGCCGCGATCGCGTTTGGATTTGCCGCCGGGTGGATATCGCTCGCCACTGGCACACCCATCACCCTAGCGGACAAACTTGAGCTTGCGGCAGGCATAGGCGCACATCCGCAGCAGCACCAACCCCTCTTTGACATGGGCAATGTTCGATTCGCCGTAGCTGCGGGGCTGATAGCGAATCGGCACTTCTACAATGTGCAAATTGAGCTTGGCCGCGCCAAACAGCAGATCAAAGTCACCGAAGGGATCAAATTCACCAAAATAGGCCCGTCCGGCAGCAATCCGCTGGTAGTCACTGCGCCAAAGAACTTTAGTGCCGCAGAGGGTATCTTTCAGCCGCTGCTCTAGCAAAAAGGAAAACAGCAGGGCAAAAACCTTGTTGGCTAAAGTGTTGAGCCAGGGCATAGCCTGCCGCGATCGCGGGTAAACCAGCCGGGAACCGTTGATAAATTCGCCTTGCCCAGAGGCGATCGCCTCCAAGAAGTGCGGCAAATCCTCTGGCGGCACCGTCAAATCTGCGTCCAAAATCATCAGCACGTCTCCGGTGGCCGCCCCAAACCCCACCCGCACCGCATCGGCCTTACCTTTCCCGGTTTGCTGCAGCGCCTTGAGGGTAAACGGGCCGCGATATGTTTGGATCAGTTCCTGAATCGCCTGCCAGGTGCGATCGCTGGAGTGACCTTCGACAAAAATTACCTCAGTGTGGCGGCCAAGCTGAGGCAGACGGGCGATCGCATCTGAAATATTGCCAGCTTCGTTCCGGGCCGGAATAATCACCGAGCAGCTTGGATTTAGCGGTCTTTCCCCTAGTCCTGGCTGGGGACGCGCTACGACGTAGTTGGTCAAGGCCAAATGCTTCACCAGCGGCAGGGGAGCCAAATAGCGATTTGCCAAGTCTGACAAGACCGGAATCCGCTTAGGCATCAGCAACCGCCGTCCGCGCTTTAACGGCACATAGCCTGTAATCGACACCAGGTTGACAATATCGTCCATTGATAGCCAGCTTTGTACTGGCTGAGGGCGACGCTGACCAATGGATTCGGCAAACCGCAGCAGGGGTTCCCACAGATAGTTGTGGAAGGTTAGAATCAGCCGGGTTTTAGCATGGCAGAAGGGCTGGAGCCGCTGCAGGACGCTCTGAATATCGCTGAGATAGCCCAGCACCCCGGACAGCACGATGTAGTCAAAGGGGGCCGAGTCACCCCCCAAGTCGTCAGGCGTCAGGGATTCGGCATCGAGACAGTGAAACTGTAGGTGGGGATGTTTGTGCTGGGCGATGGCGATGACGGTTGGGGAGAAGTCAATGCCGACGCCAACTGCCGGGGCCAGCGATCGCAGCAGATCTCCTGTACCGCAGCCAATTTCCAGCACTCGACTTTCAGGGGGAATCAAAAACTGGTGTAGCCGTTCTAGATCGCGGTAGTAGTAGCGGTTGCGATCGCTCCAGCGATCCAGCTCTGGGGCCATGCGATCGAAATAGGCTTTAATCTCGGCTTTAAGCAGATGATTGGAGCGGTTGACGGTCTGGGACGACGGCGCTTGAATCACGATCTCTCACACTGACACACTGGGCTATTTTGCCACAGCACGAACGTGATGATTCTCAGGCCATAGGCCGAAGAAGATTAATTAAAGGGGCTGTAAATGGGCGGTACTGGACTCGAACCAGTGACATCCTGCTTGTAAGGCAGGCGCTCTACCAACTGAGCTAACCGCCCCCGTTGCTTGCCGAATTGTATTGTAGCAGACCTACCCGCTCTGTGTACCCCCTTTTGGAAATTTGCAGTAAGCTAAGTCTGCTGATACAAACGCACCATGCCCTCAGGTCGCACTCACGATCGCATCACGCTTTGGAGCCTGCCCTTAGTTTTGCTGCTAGCGTTTCGGCTGACGCTGAGCTGGTGGCTCACCGGACTGGTGGGAATGGGCTTTCTGTTTGGCGGGTTTATGTTTGGGCCAGATCTAGATGTGCGATCGCTGCAGTCGCGCCGTTGGGGCTGGTTTCGCTGGATCTGGGTGCCCTATCGCGGCAGTCTCAAACACCGATCGCGCTTTTCCCACGGCCCGATTATGGGAACGGTAGTGCGGGTGCTCTACCTGTCGCTGTGGATTGCTGTTGCAGGGCTGATCGGCGTAGAAATCATCAACACTCTGGGGCTGAGCGAAATTACCTGGACAGAAATCGGGCAGAGT
The DNA here is from genome assembly GCA_010671965.1 of Leptolyngbya sp. SIO4C5. Classification (GTDB taxonomy): domain Bacteria; phylum Cyanobacteriota; class Cyanobacteriia; order Phormidesmidales; family Phormidesmidaceae; genus Sphaerothrix; species Sphaerothrix gracilis. Next base: position 1,621 of record JAAHIC010000008.1, on the reverse strand, counting down.
GTTGGTCAATCTCTGAGACACTATTGGCGCGAGTGGCTGGCACTGGTTGCCGGTTTGGAACTGGGTGCCCTCAGCCACTACACCAGCGACTGGCTGGTTTCTGACTACAAAAAGTCGCGTAAGCGCCGCCAGAAGCAGCGGAAATCTAAGCGAAAATGAGAGACTAAAAGGGTTTTCTCCAAAACCAAAATTTTCCATGACCCACGCTCAGCCTGATACCGCTAACAGCCTAATGCCGCCAATTCTCGCTGCCCTGCAGCGTCTTGTGGAAGTTGTAGCCCAGCTCCGCCATCCTGAAAGTGGCTGTCCTTGGGACTTAGCTCAGACGCCACAAACCCTAATTCCCTATGTAATTGAGGAAGCCTATGAGGTGGTAGACGCTATTCAGGTGGGCAGTCCTACAGATATTGCCGAAGAACTGGGAGATCTGCTGCTACAGGTTGTTCTGCAAGCACAGGTAGCTCAAGATGCCGGACAGTTCGATCTCGCCGTGGTAGCTAACGGCATTGCCGACAAGCTCATTCGCCGCCATCCCCACGTTTTTGGCGAGGCTGAAGCTACCAATATTGATGACATTCACCACACCTGGGAGCGAATCAAGGCTGCAGAAAAAGGAATACCGCACGAACCCAATAAGCTCACGCCCAAGCTGACCAAGTACAGCCGCACGCTGCCGCCGCTAATGGGCGCTATGAAAATTTCCCAAAAAGCAGCGGCAGCCGGGTTTGAATGGGAAACCATAGACGGGGTGTGGCAGAAGTTCCACGAAGAACTAGAAGAACTACGGCAGGCGATCGCTCATGAACCCAAAGCCAACCAGCAGGCTGAGCTAGGAGACCTGCTGTTTACCCTCGTCAACATCGCTCGCTGGCATGACCTTGATGCCTCTGCGGCCCTGCAGGGCACCAATCGCCGCTTTATTCAACGCTTTGCTCAGGTAGAGGCTGTAGCTGAGGGATCTCTGGCTGACTACAGCCTAGAAGAACTCGAAGCCCTTTGGCAAAAAGCGAAAGCTAAGCTGGCCCGTGAGGCTGATTAATTGGCGATTGCCGTGCTCGGCCAGGGCTGGGGACGGGCGATACCGTATCCCTGTAGATAGTCGACCCCAATTTGGCGCAGGTGCTGCATAGCTGTCTCAGTTTCGACAAACTCAGCTACGGTTTGCAGACCCATCACATGCCCTACGTGATTAATAGACTCGACAATGGCATAAGCTGTTGGGTCGTTGACCAGATCTAAAATAAAGCGCCCATCGATTTTGAGAAAGTCAACTGGCAGGGTCTTCAAGTAGGCAAAAGAGGACATGCCGCTGCCAAAATCGTCGAGAGCAAACCGACAGCCTAAAGCCTTAAGTTCTTGGATAAAGTGAGTGGCTTTGTTCAAATCTGAGATGGCAGCCGTCTCGGTAATTTCAAAGCAGATGGCTTCGGGAGCAATCTTATACTGATCAAATTGTTCTCGTAAGAACGCCAAGAAATATTTATCGTTGAGGCTAGCCCCCGACAGATTGAGCGCATGCAGTTCGTAGGAAAAATTTGATGATGCCTGGGTTTTATGCTGCAAGGTTTCAAAACAGTTGCGGACCACCCAGCGATCAATTTCTGGCATCAGATCATAGCGC
>JAAHIC010000799.1 GCA_010671965.1 Leptolyngbya sp. SIO4C5 | reverse complement strand
TTAGCAATTAATCACTGCGTCATCTGGAGCAGTCAGCCTGGAGTGTGAGCTGTCCCGGCTGACTGCTCCAGATGACGCAGTGATTAATTGCTAAGAACGAGCTTATCTGCTGAGCGATCGCCTGGTAAGCCTGGACACCGCTGGATTGCTGCACAATCGCCATAATTTGCTGTAGTAGCTGAATGTGGCGATTTTGCTGATCAAAAATTGTTTGTGAAGCAATAAACTTAGAAGTTTTCAAAGCAGTCTACTCAAGACGAGGACAACAACTGCTCTGGAAAGTTGCGGACTAGGATAAAAGAAATTCGCTATCTATTGCTTTCCAGAACAGACTAAATTTAAAGTGCCCCTGACTATAAAGGAAGCTGCAAACTCCTGAAAGTTCAGCTAATTGACGCAATATCTCAGCGGTAGTTCTCAATGAAAAAGCAGGCCCGTTTTGAACCTGCTTAATCACTCTAACTGAATAGACGAACCTGCTTAGCGATCGACGGAACCCATAATAATGTCAATGCTGCCCAAGATTGCCATAATGTCGGCCACCTTGACGCCGCGTAGCAAGTGCGGCAGAATCTGCAGGTTATTGAAATCGGGCGGACGAATTTTGAAGCGCCAGGGGAAGACGTTATCATCGCCGATGATGAAGACGCCGAGTTCTCCCTTACCCGTTTCCATGCGGACGTAATGTTCGCCAGCGGGAATCTTGAAAGTGGGTGGAATTTTTTTGCCAATAAACTGATAGTCAAAATCGTTCCACTCGGACTTTGGCCCTTCGGCCATGCGCTTGGCCTCCAAGTTTTCGTAAGGCCCCCCTGGAATCATCTCGCAAGCCTGCTTGATGATCTTGACAGACTCTCTCATCTCGCGAATACGCACCAGATAGCGGGCCATGCAGTCCCCTGCTGTTTCCCACTGGACTTCCCAATCGAAGTCGTCATAACACTCGTAGTGATCCACTTTTCGCAGATCCCACTTGACGCCGGAACCGCGCAGCATAGGGCCGGAAAGTCCCCAGTTGATCGCTTCTTCACGGGTCACGGTGCCAATTCCCTCAATCCGGCGGCGAAAGATCGGGTTGTTGGTAATTAGGCGCTCGTACTCGTCCACTTTAGGGACAAAGTAGTCGCAAAAGTCCAGGCACTTATCAATCCATCCGTAAGGCAGATCAGCGGCTACACCGCCAATCCGGAAGTAGTTGTTGTTAATCAACCGCATTCCTGTGGCCGCTTCCCACAGGTCATAAATCATCTCCCGCTCTCGGAAGATATAGAAGAAGGGCGTTTGTGCGCCTACGTCTGCTAGAAAAGGGCCAAGCCATAGCAGGTGGTTGGCAATACGGTTCAGCTCCAGCATGATGACGCGGATGTAGCTGGCGCGTTTGGGTACTTCGATGTCTGCTAACTGCTCTGGCGCGTTTACCGTAATGGCTTCGTTAAACATACCTGCCGCATAGTCCCACCGACTGACGTAGGGGACAAACATGATGTTAGTGCGGTTTTCAGCGATTTTCTCCATACCACGATGGAGATAGCCAATTACAGGCTCGCAGTCAACGACATCTTCGCCGTCCAAGGTGACAATGAGACGCAGCACGCCGTGCATTGACGGGTGGTGCGGCCCCATATTGAGCACCATTGGCTCTGTTCTGGTTTCGAGCCTAGTCATAGATGAGCGTTCTCTCCCTAGAGGCTTTCAGTAAAGCTTTCTGTGTAAGCAACAGCCTTGATGATCAATTCAGGATGACACTAAAGCAAAGTCTACAGCCAGATGAGCCTAACAGGAGCCTTTGCCGTCATAGGTTGCCTATCTCTATTGTTATACTTTTGTTTCAAACCATCAACGCTAGATTTGAGAATTTGGGTATCTGCCAGGGGTTAAAACTGCTTGGCGCGCAGCTAACGTCCACTAGGCGGACTGAGAAACTAAGGCTTCTCTGAGCCAAAGTTATTTCAGCAGACTTTCCCAGTGGGCCTGAATTTCTCTCCTGGGCAGTGCTGTACAGACAAACAGTAAGCTAATCAAGGCTGCCTAGTCGGTTAGGTTAAACGATAGGCCAATTTTCAAATAATTGCTTCAATTTAGCTACTTATGACTGCGCGATCGCCCGAAGGTGCCTCTTCTAGCAAATTTCATCATGTACCCGTGTTGGGGCAGGAAGTGGTGCAGCATTTAGCGCTGCGCCCTGACGGCGAATATTTAGACGCGACCGTCGGCGGGGGCGGGCACAGCCTGCTTTTGTTGGAAGCGATGCCTGAGAGCCATCTATGGGTAATTGATCAAGACGCCCAGGCGATCGCGGCGGCTCAGGCCCGGCTAATGCCCTATGGCGATCGCGTCAGTTTTTGGCAGGGTAACTTTAGTCAGTTTGAGCCGGGCGATCGCCGCTTTGATGGCGTGCTGGCAGACTTGGGGGTCAGTTCAGCTCAGTTTGACATTGCTGAGCGCGGCTTTAGCTTTCGCCAAGAAGCCCCTTTAGATATGCGGATGAATCAGCAGCAAA
>JAAHIC010000798.1 GCA_010671965.1 Leptolyngbya sp. SIO4C5 | reverse complement strand
CAGCAGATCGGCTAAGGCTTGCAGTTCTTTTTTGGTCAGTGGCTCAAGCTGCTCGCGGCTGAGCTGGGCTGGTGGGGTGTGCAAAATCTGCTTTAGGGTCATGGGAAGCGTCCCGGCATTGCCGGGTGCCACTAGCAAGTTGACATCAAAGATGTTGAGATTGCCGTTAAAGGTGGGGCTGATAAACAGGGTCGAGAATGGAGCTATGAAGGGTTCTGAAAGATTGTAAATAACGTTGGCAAACGTATTAGCGGGATTGGCTCCGCTAAGGCGGAGGATGAAGCGCAAGAGCAGCAACAGTTCTAACGCGCCCACCAGAAAATAGATGCCTTGCTCAAATTTACGGGCGATCGCGTTTTGCTGGGCCGATTCTACGTACTGTTCTTCCCTGTGCAGGCGGCGACGTTCGGCCTCCTCTTGCAAGCGGCGACGTTCAGCCTCTTCAGCCGCAGTTGGCCGATAGTTGTCTTCTGGATGAGAATTAGGATTAGGGCGATCGTTCACAGCGCCTCCTTCGCGTTATCAGAATTAATTAGCTGCCATCTGGCAGTTGCTTATCCTAGCATCCTGTAAAAGCTGCAGCCTGTGAACAATCTATAGAAAGAAAAGAGCAGACAGCGCATGTCTGTCTGCTCAGCACAGGAGTTACGAGGAGATACGACAACAGTTAAACGCTGCTAGTCGCAGCACTATATAAAGCATTAGTGCGCCTCCACTATTCCATAAGAATTTAGGCCAGACTGTTCATTTTAGGAAAAACTTTGGAATCTGCTATTGCTGAGTCCTGGAGTCAGAATTTATAAAACTCAATATTACTGCCACCCTCACAGCAGCTCTACTTCATCAATTTCGGTCAGAGCTGGAATGGTGAGCGGCTCTGAAGGAGACAGCCCTGACCAATGACGCCGACAGCGAATAGCAAAGGGGCAGCTAGCGCAGATTCCTTTTGCCAGGTCAACTTTGGGCAGTGCTGCTGACTGCGATCGCCACTGGCTGAGCCGGAATGTCAGGCGATCGAGTTCGTGGCGAATTTGCTCGTGCTGCTGCTGGCTGTAGTGAAAAGTTTGCTGCTGGGGCTGGAGCTGATTGTGGCGATCGCGGTGGCGGACGAACCAGTAGGTGATGGAAATCTGGCTGGGAGTAAGGGTCGTAGTTTCGGCCAAGACGTAGGGATAAAGCTGGGTCTGCCAGTCTTGAGCTAGAGTTTGGCGATCGCGGGGCTGTAAGTAGGTTTTCCAGTCAATAATCTGTCCCCGGTGGGGCTGTAGGATTAGCAGATCGTAAATAGCGGTCAGCAGGTAGCCTGCGAATTCTAAAGTCCGGCGATGCTCGCTTTGACGAAAAGTCTCTGGCTCTGTCACAAATAGCTCAGGGGCTGCTTTGGTCAACTGATCTAAGCTTTCTTGTAGCTCCGGCTCTGCTGTGAGGGCGGCAATGGGTAGCCCCAGTTCCCGCTGCTGCATCAACAGGTGAAACTGGTTGCCCCAGGTGATACTGGCCTGCTGCTCAGCAGAAATTGGCAGGCCCAGCTCCTCAAAGTAGGTGTACTGAAACTTACGCGGACAGGTGGCTAGCAGATTGAGTGAGCCTTGAGAAAGCACCAACGGGATTGGGACAGTGGGGGTGGTAGCAGTCATAGATCCTGACCGAGCGTCATCAGGCTAAGCAAAGCTGAGCATTCTTGGGGCAAGAGACGAAACGTCGAAAACGTTGAGCGCTTTTCCGGTATGAGCAGAATTCAGCCGCTCTATTAATTTTAGGTAAATCAAACATTTCGGCAGTGTGGGACGTCTTTGATTTATACGAATATGAATGATGCATATTGAAGTTGACAAAAGCCCAAATGCTAGAGGATGGGACGCGAAATTTTTAAGGTTTGGGACTTTGATGGATTCGTGTAGTTGAAAGGGGAGGACCTCGGCGATGAACGATGAGCTGCGAAAATCTGTGTTTATTCAGGCACGCGATCGCTTTATGGCAGCCGGACAGTGGCTAGGCATCGCAATTGTGGTTCTGCTGATCTTCCACATTTTGACCCTACAGCCGTTCATCAGCCTGAGTCATCAGGTAGAACAAGCAGACGCTCACAGCCAGCAGCTAGCGCAGGTACAGCCTAACTTTCAGCAGCTCGAAGCGGCAATTCAGTCACTACAGCCTTATCGAGAACAAATTGCTCAGGCAACTAACGAAACTACCGAAGTCCTCATTCAGGACTTTGAAAGGCTGAGCCAAGAAATTGAAGCGGTACGGGCATCTGATCCATCTGCCGCGATCGCTCCTGATAGCGCTGAAACAGCTGAAACAGATGATGATCTTGAAGCAGACGAGGCCGAATTAGACGATATCGAGATCATAGAGGACACCGAGGATGAAAATCAGCCAAGCACTTCCCCGGTACAGCAACCGCTACAGTCCACCACCGATGACCAGATTCAGTCGACTGAATTTACCCTTACCCCAGCCTTAGCAGAGGAAGTGCGGCAAACCGCCGAAATCGACGCCC
>JAAHIC010000797.1 GCA_010671965.1 Leptolyngbya sp. SIO4C5 | reverse complement strand
TCACGCCGTTGCAAAAACTCTTCATTGGGCAACGAAGCCTCTCAAAGCAGCAATAGGGGATGCTTTGTAGGTTTGAGCAGGGCAGTTAAACCGAAGTGGCCGCGATCGCTTTTTCTGTCATTAACCGTTCTTTAAAATCACGAATGGTTAACTCCAGTCCTTGATTGAGCGGAATAGTTGGCTCCCAGTCCAGCCAGGTCTTGGCCCGCTTGATATCAGGCTGGCGGCGGCGGGGATCGTCTTGGGGCAGTGGCTCAAACTTCAGCTCCGCATCTGGATTAATCATGCTCTGAACGGTTTGAGCTAACTCTAAGATCGTGTATTCATCAGGATTGCCCAAGTTGATCGGGCCGACATGCTCCCCATTCATCAGGCTCATCAAGCCTGCCACAAGGTCAGAAACATAGCAGAAGCTACGGGTCTGAGAGCCTTCGCCATAGACTGTGAGCGGCTTGCCCTGAAGCGCCTGCACGATAAAGTTACTCACAACGCGACCGTCGTTTTCTAACATGCGGGGGCCGTAGGTGTTGAAGATACGAGCTACTCTGATATCAACATCATTTTGACGGTGATAGTCAAAAGCTAGGGTTTCTGCCACCCGCTTGCCTTCGTCATAGCAGCTCCGAATCCCAATGGTGTTGACGTTGCCCCGGTACTCCTCCGGCTGAGGATGGACTTCTGGATCCCCGTACACTTCTGAAGTAGACGCCAGTAGAAATCTGGCCTTGACGCGCTTAGCTAGACCCAACATGTTGAGTGTTCCCATCACGTTGGTTTTGATCGTTTTGACTGGATTGTACTGATAGTGAACCGGCGAGGCTGGACAAGCTAGATGATAAATCTGCTCGACTTCTAAGCGAATAGGTTCAGTAATATCATGGCGAATCAGTTCAAAATTAGGATTGTTAAACCAGCGGAGAATATTGCGCTTATGGCCGGTATAAAAATTATCTAAGCAAATAACTTCATGACCTGCTTCCATCAGCCGATCAATGAGATGGGAGCCAATGAAACCAGCGCCACCCGTAACTAAGATTCTCATATCGTTAACAAGTTGAGGAACATTGGGAGCTAAACCTACACCAGCTAACTCAGTGTTTTCTTTAAGCTAAAGCGTCTAAGCTATGTAGCTTGCAAGCAATCTAACAGAGGATTTGGAGCTAAGCGAAACAACCCTGCGTGGGTTCACTAAAACTTCAACGCTCTCTAAAGGAATACCCAAAAAACACGGTTTTTCACCAGAGATTGAGAATATTGGGAGTACCTGTTCTAATTTGTCTGGGCCAGGAAGGCTTTGCTCAAAATCAATTTTGGCCTATTCTCTGCGATTTGGCGTCAATAGGACGACCAGCGCTCGCTTAAGTCTGTAGATTAGGCAGCAGAAACTTTTGGGCGAGGTATCTGTATCAGGTTGTTTGAGCGTTTGCGCAAGTTTTCATTAGCTAAGTTTCAGACTCCTCTATGTTCTCGGATGCAGTTGGAGCAGTGAGAGCTTGCCAAAGTCCCCGAATGATCCAGACAAATACCGCTAAGAACAATATCAGCAGTAAAGGCGCTAAACCGGCAAAGGGCGCAAGTACGCTTAGCAGCAGCAGACCGAAGACAAAGATTTTCAAATTGGGGCGATCCATCAGTTTAGAAGATAGTGAACATCACTCCTAAAGTAAAAGACTCCCTTTGCTTCCATCCTCTAGCGATCGAGACATTTTGTTTTGGCTCAGAGTCCGCTAACCCAGTTACAGTTCATCTTGTAAAGACTGGACTATATTGACGAAAATGCTCCCACACGAGGTTCTATGTTAGTCACCCAACAGCCAGTTCTGCGCCGTTTCTGGTACCCAATTTTGCCGATGGAACAACTGCTCAAGACCCCGGCTTCTTTTACGCTGCTGGGCGAAAAGCTGGTGGTATGGCGAGATCAGGCCGGACAACCGGCAGTGCTGCGCGATCGCTGCTGTCACCGCTCTGCCCAGCTCTCCCTTGGTCAGATCAAGGACGGTAGTATTCGCTGTCCCTACCACGGCTGGGCCTTTGACGCAGCAGGAACCTGTGTGCATGTGCCGCAGCTACCGACAGGCAGCGCTATTTCGGCGAGCTATCAGGTCAAAGCCTATTCCTGTGTGGAGCGCTACGGGTATATTTGGGTTTGTCTGGCAGACGAGCCGCTGCAGGAGCTGCCGGAGATTCCGGAAGCTAGCGAGGCAGACTTTCGCCTGATTCACGAGTTTTACGAACCCTGGGAGTGTGCCGGCCTGCGGGTGATGGAGAACGAGATGGATATGGCCCATCCTGCCTATGTGCATCCCACTACCTTTGGCAGCGAAGCCTACCCCACTCCAGATGAAATGGAGCTGAAGGAAACTGAATGGGGCATCAACTACCGCAGCTTCACAGTGAAGGGCATAAACCAGCGCATTGTCATTGTCCTTACGGTTTGATCCTGGGCCATTTTCAGGTTTTGTTTTTGCAAGTCAGGATTGACCACCTTGAGAACGCTGCGATAGTTG
>JAAHIC010000796.1 GCA_010671965.1 Leptolyngbya sp. SIO4C5 | reverse complement strand
TAATTCAAACCCGCTGCCGGGTTTGAATTTGTCTCTAAAATAGTCGGTGGTGCAATTCCAAAAGAATACATCGCTCCTGCCGAGCAGGGCATGAAAGAATCTTGTGAATCTGGTATCCTAGCTGGGTATCCAGTGATTGATTTAAAAGCGACCCTTGTCGATGGTTCCTACCATGAAGTAGATTCATCCGAGATGGCTTTTAAGATCGCTGGCTCTATGGCTATCAAGGATGCCGTCATCAAGGCCAATCCTGTTCTTCTTGAGCCTAAGATGAAGGTTGAGGTCGAAGTTCCCGAAGAATTTTTGGGAGACGTTATGGGCGACCTCAATTCCCGTCGAGGCCAGATTGAAGGTATGGGGTCTGAAGAAGGTCTCGCCAAGGTCACCGCCAAGGTTCCTCTGGCTGAGATGTTTGGTTATGCTACCGACATCCGCTCTAAGACGCAGGGTCGCGGCATATTTTCAATGGAGTTCAGCAGTTACGACGAAGTACCGCGTAACGTGGCTGAAGTGATTATCGCTAAAAGTAAAGGGAACGCATAGATAGGTAGGGATACGTACACTCATGGCACGCGCAAAGTTTGAAAGAACCAAACCTCACGTCAATATCGGTACCATTGGTCACGTTGACCACGGTAAGACAACTCTGACGGCTGCTATCACAATGGCTTTGGCGGCTGCGGGTGGTGCTAAAGCTCGTAAGTATGACGAAATTGATGCAGCACCTGAAGAGAAGGCACGAGGAATTACGATTAACACGGCTCACGTTGAGTATGAGACTGGCAATCGCCACTATGCTCACGTAGACTGCCCTGGACACGCCGATTATGTGAAGAACATGATCACAGGTGCAGCTCAGATGGACGGTGCCATTTTGGTGGTTTCCGCAGCCGATGGCCCTATGCCTCAGACTCGGGAGCATATTCTCCTAGCTAAGCAGGTAGGCGTACCTAGCATTGTTGTTTTCCTCAATAAGCAAGATCAGGTTGACGACGAAGAACTGCTAGAACTCGTAGAGCTAGAAGTTCGTGAACTACTTAGCTCCTATGACTTTCCGGGAGATGATATCCCCATCACGGCTGGCTCTGCTTTGATGGCGGTTGAGGCACTCGCTGGTAATCCCAAAATCAGTCGGGGCGATAACGAGTGGGTTGACAAAGTGCTCTCACTGATGGATCAGGTAGACGAGTACATTCCCACTCCTGAGCGGGATGTGGATAAGCCCTTCCTAATGGCGGTTGAGGACGTATTCTCAATCACAGGCCGGGGTACCGTAGCCACTGGCCGAATTGAGCGGGGGAAGGTCAAGGTCGGTGAAACAGTTGAGCTTGTCGGTATTCGAGATACTCGCAGTACTACGGTGACAGGCGTTGAGATGTTCCAGAAGGTTCTCGACGAAGGCCAAGCTGGCGATAACGTCGGTGTGCTGCTGCGAGGCTTGCAGAAGGCCGACATTGAGCGCGGTATGGTGTTGGCTAAGCCCGGTAGCATTACCCCTCATACCAAGTTCGAGTCTGAGGTCTATATTCTTAAGAAAGAAGAAGGGGGACGTCATACGCCTTTCTTCCCGGGCTATAAGCCTCAGTTTTATGTCCGGACAACTGACGTAACTGGCAAAATTGAGAGCTTTACGGCTGACGATGGCAGCACTGCTGAGATGGTCATGCCTGGCGATCGCATCAAAATGAACGTAGAGCTAATTAACCCGGTCGCGATTGAGCAGGGAATGCGCTTTGCGATTCGTGAAGGTGGCCGTACGGTAGGGGCTGGAGTAGTCTCTAAAATCGTTCAGTAATCTCATCTGAGATATCTCATAAGGAAGTAGCACCCCCAAGTGTGTTACTTCCTTTCTTTTCTAAAGCTTTTTCAAACCAGAGCCTGCGGCTGCGATGGCCTACTGGTTTTCTCTGAACCTTGATAATTGAACAACGGTAGCTTCTAATGGCAACAATTCAACAGCAAAAAATTCGTATTCGCCTCAAGGCATTCGACCAGCGGCTGCTCGACACCTCTTGTGAAAAAATTGTCGATACCGCTAATCGCACCAATGCCACTGCGATTGGTCCCATTCCTCTACCGACTAAGCGGCGCATCTACTGTGTTTTGCGATCGCCTCACGTCGATAAAGATTCTCGTGAGCACTTTGAGACTCGCACGCATCGCCGCATCATTGATATTTATCAGCCTTCTTCCAAGACGATTGACGCGCTGATGAAGCTAGACTTACCCGCCGGGGTGGACATCGAAGTGAAGCTCTAAGAGCACAGTCAGAATCCCTCTAAGATTTAGTCAAACTAACTTAGTAGTGCGTCAAGTTTGAATTTGTAGGTTGGGTTAGCGCTAGCGAAACCCAACAAGACCCTTGCTGCTGTTGGGTTTCGCTTTTCTCAACCCAACCTATAATCACTCACGAAATTAAAGCTGACAGACCGCTAATATCTGGGTACTATGCGCAATACCCAGATATTAGCGGTCTGTCAGCTTTAATTTCGTGAGTGATTATAGGTTGGA
>JAAHIC010000795.1 GCA_010671965.1 Leptolyngbya sp. SIO4C5 | reverse complement strand
TCCACTGCACCTTCTCGAATTTGAGCTTCGGTCACCACAAACGTAGAAATCACGCGATCGTACTCAAATCCAATTTCCCAAGCGAGATCGTGAATTTGCTCTCGCAGGGTGCGATCCAGCGTTTCGACCCGAACGAATACATCAAGGTCAGAGTCTTCCCTGGCATCTCCACGAGCTCTGGAGCCAAACACCCGTAAATCTAAAATGGGGATGATGCCCTCTAATCGAGACCGAAACTCCGATACTGCCTTTTGATCAATCGGTTCTATGCCTCGAACCTTCTCAATCGGATTCATAGGGCTTTAGCCTCCTGAAGAACGCGATCGCGCATCCGCTCATTTAATCCACCCTCTGTCACGACATCAACTTTGCGCTCCAGTAGTTCCTCCAAATCCTGAATTAGACCAACCGGGAACCAGGGACTCGTTTTACTGGCCTCATAGTCAATCAAAAAATCGACATCACTATATTGGTCTGCCTCTCCCCGGGCCACCGAACCAAACACCCGAACATTGCAGGCTCCATGCTGAGTAGCAATTTCCAGAATTTCTTCTCGCTTGTCTTGCAACAGTTCCTCGACGCCTAAGCCAGGTTGCTGTTGTCTAACCACTCCCTACGGCAGCAATCCGTTACCAGGTGAAAAATTTCTTTCTGGCTATCTGGCGACAACTTCGGCAGATTTTCTGCGACAAACTGCTCGATATTCACCCTCCTGCCTCCAAATCAAATCCCACCTTAGCTAGTTGGATCTTAATCTCTTGGTCCAGCGCTTCTGCTTCCTTCATCTGCGCGGCCAGCTCCGCCGTCAACGCCGCCATCTTGTCCTCAAACGGCACCCCGTCATCCTCCTCATCCGGAATACCCACATAGCGCCCTGGCGTCAGCACAAAATTATGCTTCTGGATGTCCGCCAGCGTCGCCGACTTGCAGAACCCCTTAACGTCCTCATAGTCGCCGCCGTCCCGCTTCCACTCGTGGTACGTCCCTGCGATCTGCTGAATGTCCGCCTCCGCAAACGCCCGATTGCGGCGATTGACCATATAGCCTAGCTCCGAGGCATCGACAAACAACACCTCCCCCTTGCGGTTGCGGTTCTTGTTGCCGTTCTTATACCGACTCAAAAACCACAGACACGCCGGAATTCCGGTGTTGTAAAACAACTGTGTCGGCAGCATTACAATGCAGTCCACTAAATCCGCCTCTACCAGCGATCGGCGAATCTCCCCTTCGCCCCCCGTATTTGACGACAGCGACCCATTCGACAACACAAACCCCGCCGCTCCCGTCGGAGCCAGGTGATATAAGAAATGCTGCACCCAGCCAAAGTTGGCATTGCCCACCGGCGGTACCCCATACTGCCAGCGGCCATCCTTGCGCAGCAAATCGCCGCCCCAGTCGCTGTCGTTAAACGGCGGATTCGCGATCACAAAGTCCGCCTTCAAGTCCTTGTGAGCATCGTTCAAAAACGACCCCTCCGGGTTCCAGCGAATATTCGAGCCATCAATGCCCCGAATCGCCAGGTTCATCCGGCACAGCTTGTAGGTCGTCTCATTGCTCTCCTGCCCATAAATCGAGATATCATCCAGCCTCCCCTGGTGATGACTGACGAACTTTTCACTCTGGACGAACATGCCCCCCGACCCACAGCACGGGTCAAACACGCGCCCACTGTAAGGTTCTAGCATTTCCACCAGCACCCGCACCACGCTCTCCGGTGTGTAAAACTGGCCTCCCTTCTTCCCCTCCGCCAAGGCAAACTGACCGAGAAAGTATTCATACACCTGACCTAGCAAGTCCGCCTGACGAGGTTCTGTCCGGGGTTCCGTCGGCTCCGTCTCTAGCTTGAGCTGCCCGTCCGACTCCTCTTTCGCTTTCGCCAGGTTGACGCTGCCGATCATGTCGATCAGTCCCCCCAGCGAAGTCGGGTCGAGCTTCTGCTGACCGTACACCTTCGGCAAAATCCCCTTCAGTGCCTTGGGGTTTGCTTGCTCGATTGCCTCCATCGCCTCATCGACCATCTGCCCGATCGTCGGCTGCTTTGCCTGAGTTTGCAACGCCGACCACCGCGCCACCTCCGGCACAAAGAAGACGTTCTCCGCCTTGTACTCATCTGGATCTTCCGGGTCTGCCCCCTCGTATTCTCCCTCTCCGGTTTCTAGCTTCTCGTGCAGCACCTCAAAAGCATCGGAGATGTACTTCAGGAAAATTAGCCCCAGCACAATGTGCTTATACTCCGCCGCGTCAATGTTCTTCCGCAGCTTGTCCGCCGCCTTCCAGAGCTTCTGTTCTAGCGACTCGTTGTTCTGGGCCTTGGCTTTCTTCGTCTTGGGCATTAGTGTTTTCACTTAGGGGCTTTTAAGAGTATGCCCGAAGCTTAAAAGCGTACAATACACGACTTGGTAAGTTACGAGCAGAGAAAATTAGATGTCGGCATCGAGAATTTCAAGCCGGCATCAGTACCTCCATAATCTGAGCGATAGACCGCCCCTGAGCCAGGAGCCCCTGCGTCATCTCT
>JAAHIC010000794.1 GCA_010671965.1 Leptolyngbya sp. SIO4C5 | reverse complement strand
CTTATCGTAGCGATCGCAGCGGCTTTTGAATATGTCCAGGAGCGAGAAGACCCGTTTTTTTCGCTCTTTCCGCATCGCTATGATAAGTCACCTCCCAGCCAGGTGAAGGAGACAAAGCGGCTAAGTTTAAGAAGAGAGGCGATCGCGAAGCAATGGCCAGGCCAAAAATGCTTTGCTAAAAAGTGGCTGTAGTTGCTAGGATTTAAAAGCATATAGATGAGTGCTTATAAGCACTAAGAACCCAGCTCATAGGTGCTTAAACCTGAGCACAGTTCTCTTTGCCGACAAGCGCAAAAGCTTATAAGTGCAAGAATCTAGGCTTTACGTCAGTAAAGCTGTTTAGGCAATAAGAACCCTTAGCGGACTGTGGTAGGGATGCGGAGGGTTCTTATTTTTAGGTTATTTTCTCTAGAATTTTTTATCGGCTGCTCTCCTCGGTAATTTACTCAAGCTGTTTGTCAATCCATAATGGCGTTAGATTAACACTGAACCAGAGCAACCTCAATGACTGGAAACAGCGTATACGCCGGAGTTACAGGTAGGGTATACGCCGGAGTTACAGGCAAAATCATACGCCGGAGTTACAGGCAAAATTTGAACTATACGCCGGAGTTACAGGCAAAACTATACGCCGGAGTTACAGGCAAAAAAATAGTTTTCCCGTACTGCAGTCATTAACAAGGTTGGTCATACTCAGACCATACGCCGGAGTTACAGGCAAAACTATACGCCGGAGTTACAGGCAAAATTTGAACCATACGCCGGAGTTACAGGTAAAACCATACGCCGGAGTTACAGGTAACTTGCTAAAAACGTACGTCGGCGTTACAGGTGACTTTATAAAAGTACATGCTTTATTCCTGGATGTTACAGAAGTTTCCTCGAAATATACGTCAGCGTTACAGGTAGAGAGATTGTAAAATTCATTTGTTATCGCTTAACTGAAGTAAGCCGCGTCACGTTATTCCCCGTTTTGCCTGTGAGCGATCAAAAAGATCCAAACGCCGAAAGCTTTCCAGTTGACGGTCAGCTTTTGCGAGTGATGCCTCGCGCCAGCGCCTCTCTAAAGAATCCAGATGTGCAACTGCCGATTCTGCGGTCAGACGGCGATGGCTATTATCTGGAAATGAGGGTTGAAGCTGACGCCAGAGACGAATCAGAACTGGCGGTGATTCGCCGGGTGCCTTTAGAGGATCTTTCTGAGGAAGAATGGGAAGAACTTAAAGCCCAATACACCGATCTTGATCTCAATACCTGCATTGATAGAGGCATCAGCAAGGGGTTAGAAAAAATTCAGGATCGGCGAATCCAGCGGCTAATCATGGCTTTGCTGACATTCCTGAACCCACGACAGGTTTCCATTGTTCTATTTTTGTATCGGCTAGCAGCCCAGCAGGAACAGGGACCACTGGTTTCGTTTCGCTCCAATGATTTGCTAGAAGCCCTGGGCTACACGCGCACTAAAGACGGCGGCTTTGCTTCTAAAGTGCGATCGCAGCTACACCGTGACCTTGTAGCCTTACACCGAACTGAACTGGTATTTGCCCAGTCCCTCCGCAACGGCGACAACGTGGGTGCTAAGGTCACGATTAAAAGCGTGCTGCGAATTCGCGACTACGAAATTGACAATGTCCCACGCGACTTTGACATTGCCAAGGCTGCAGACTATACCTACGAGCTAGCGGATGCCTACACCCTGTCGCTGGAGTTTTTTGAGGGGCCGGGGCGCACTGGGGACTATGTTCTGTTTGCCAACAATATGGATATTAGCCAACGCTTGGGCAGTAACGCTAAAAATGACTATAAAACTAAGCTGCTGGTTTATTTAGCCAGCCGGATGAAATGGGATCGACCTGACGACGGCCAGTACCTCAATATTTCTAAGCGCTACCTGTTCAAAAACTTAGACCTGTTGGGCAGTAACTCGTCTCGTAACAACCAAATTTTCTGGCGTACCGTCGAGGAACTGAGACAGGAAGACTATATTCTGGGTGCTCAAGAGCTACCCGGCAAAAAGCGATCGGCAACGATTCAGTTTCAGATCAACCCTGAAAAACTGCAAAGTTCTTAGGGGATGCTGTTCCAAGCTTGCTCTTTTCCCTGCCAGACTTGTCAACCTAGCCTTAGCGTATGTCACGTCAGTCACTTCCCCTGCCTGAAGAAAACTACAGCGCCTTTCTCAGCCACCTGAAGCACAAAATTCAGCGATCGCAGGTGCTAGCTGCCACTGCGCTTAACCGGGAGGTTATTCTGCTTTACTGGCAAATCGGTCAGGATATCCTGCAACAGCAGCAAGCTCAGGGTTGGGGCGCTAAAGTAATCACGCGACTAGCTAAGGATCTGCGCCGCGAATTTCCTCAGGTTTCTGGGTTTTCACCCCGCAACCTCAACTATATGCGGGCCTTTGCTGAAGCCTATCCTGCTGAGGCAATTGTGCAACAGCTGTTGCACAAAATTCCCTGGGGCCACCACGTCAAGCTGCTGGACACGGTGAAAGAGCCACAGGCGCGGCTTTGGA
>JAAHIC010000793.1 GCA_010671965.1 Leptolyngbya sp. SIO4C5 | reverse complement strand
TCCGAAACGGCCAAAATTAAGTCCCTGCGTCCAGACTGCTGCACCTGATAGAACTTTTTGCGCAGATACTCAGGTCGCCAATATCCTACGATTTCAAGCAGATAGGTGCGGCCATCGGGATGCAGGGACTTAATTTTGGCCGTTTCGGAGCGGCTGAATTTAGATAAAGCAGGTATTAAGCTCAGCCAAACCCCTGCCAGGATTGTTTGGTTTAAGGATAAACTACAGCCTAAAGCAGTTTTGAGCCTGCTAGAGCCTACCGAGTGATATCGCCAGTGCCTTGCCGCGATATAGCTTGCATTTCTTGAGAAGTCTAGTGATTATAGACTGGATAAGCTGAACAGAATGTCGCAGTTTAACAGAAAGCTATGAGTACGGTCTTGATTGTAGATGACAGCTCAACCCTAAGAGAAATGATTTCAGGTCTTCTGATCAAGGCTGGTATGACGGTCATTGAGGCGAAAGACGGGGTTGAAGCGAAGGCAAAAATTCAGGCTAGTCCCCCTGACCTGGTGGTTTTGGACATTGTCATGCCTAACATGAACGGCTATGAGCTGTGTCGCTGGGTAAAGAATAATGCGGGTACCGAAGATGTTCCAGTTGTAATTTGCTCCTCTAAAGGCGAAGAACACGATCGCTACTGGGGTATGAAACAGGGAGCCGATGCCTATATTGCAAAACCGTTTCGTCCGGCGGAAATGGTCGAAACGGTGAAGCAGCTTTTGCGCAGTCGCGGCTAGGGTAGGCTGGGCACTGCCCGCCTCATAAGTTTTCCGATGTTAGCTAGGGTAGGGCGGGCACTGCCCGCCTCACCCAGGATTTTCGTGTCAGCTTTTCCTCTAAATCAGGGCCAACAGCCTCCTAGCGGCCAATGCCCAGATAGCGGAATCCAGCCTCTTCAATGATGGCCTGCTCTAGGAAGTTACGACCGTCAATCAGGATTGCAGAGTGCATAGACTCGGCCATCTTGACGTAGTTGAGATTCTTAAACTGCTTCCAGTCAGTCACCAACACCAGCGCATCGCAGCCATCGGCGAGGAGTTCCGGGTCAGTTTCTACAATGACGCCCGTTAGCCCATCGCGCATACCGCTTTGAGAAATAATCGGGTCGTAGGCTTTAACCTTAGCCCCTAGACGATTTAGCTCCTCAATTAATTTCAGAGAGGGAGCATCGCGCATGTCATCCGTATCAGGCTTGAAGGTGAGACCGAGCAGGCCCACGGTTTTACCCTTGAGAATCTTGAGAACCTGCTGCAGCTTCTCAAGCGTAATTATCCGCTGGCGCTGATTGACATTGATAGTCGCCTTGAGCAGCTCTGCTTCATAACCATAGTCGTCTGCGGTATGAACTAGAGCAGAGACATCTTTCGGGAAGCAGGAACCGCCCCAGCCTAGGCCAGCCTGGAGGAACTTATTGCCGATGCGAGAGTCAAGACCGATGCCCTTAGCCACCTGTACCACATCTGCACCCACGCGATCGCAGATGTTGGCAACCTCATTGATGAAGCTAATCTTAGTAGCCAGGAAAGCGTTAGAGGCATACTTCACCATCTCCGCCGAGCTGAGATCAGTCACCACCACCGGAACTGGCGGCAGAGACTTATCTTCAGCAAGCTGGCGCTCTACGATGGGAGTATACAGCTCTTTCATCATGGCGATCGCTTTGCCGCTGTTGCTCCCTAGAACGATGCGATCGGGATTGAACGTATCGTAAACTGCAGAACCCTCGCGCAGAAATTCGGGGTTGCTGACAACATCAAAGTTCGCATCTACTACCGGCGGTGCCTCAACCGGAGCACCAGCCCCGACTAAGGCTTTCTTACGCTCGGAAATCCCGTCGAGGACAATCATGCGAACCCAGTCGCCAGAGCCAATGGGAACAGTGGACTTGTTGACAATGACCTTGTAGCCGCCATTGAGATGCTCACCAATGCTGCGAGCCACCGCTTCTACATAGCGCGTGTCGCTTTCGCCCGTCGGTAGAGCGGGGGTGCCAACGGCAATAAACAGAATCTCGCCGTGGCTCACGCCGGCGGCGATGTCGGCGGTAAAGGTGAGCGTACCCGCCTGCATGGAAGACTTCATCAGATCAGACAGGCCCGGCTCATAGATAGGCGACTGCCCAGACTGCATGAGCTTGACTTTTTCTTCGTTATTGTCGACGCAGATAACGCTGTGGCCAGCATGGGCTAGGCAAACGCCTGTCACTAGGCCGACATATCCGGTTCCAATTACACAAACACGCATAGGGCTGAATCCTCTTCAATGAATTAGGGCTATTAGCTTTAGAAAAACTCTTATCAGTCAAACGGTGGGGAAAGGGTTACTTCAAATACGTCACGCCGTTGCAAAAACTCTTCATTGGGCAACGAAGCCTCTCAAAGCCGACGGCGCAGCCGGCGAAGTCCTCGAGCGCGTCCTCGAGCGCGGCGTGCATCTCGCCCGCGTGCTCAAGTCCGGCGCCAACGTCCTCCTCCTCGACGAGCCGACGAACGACCTCGACACCGAGACGCTCGCCG
>JAAHIC010000792.1 GCA_010671965.1 Leptolyngbya sp. SIO4C5 | reverse complement strand
TCGTCCAGGTCGCCGACGTGTTCGACGCCCTGCGTACCGACCGGCCGTACCGCCGCGCGTTCTCCGTGCAGCAGGCGGAGTCGATCATGCGTGGCGAAGAGTCCCAACGCCGCTTCGACGCCGAGATCCTCTCGGTGTTCTTCACCCGCGTCGTGCCCCACTCGGCGCGGGACGCCGAAGACGCCGACGGCCAACCGCTCGCGGCCTGACGCGCATTCGTCGTGACGTCCGAACCGCTCGGCGCGATCCACGTCGGCCACGAACCGTTCGGGGCCCAGCCGGTATCTTGTCCGGCGATGAAGTACGTCCTGATCTAGCGTGTCGTTGCGAGCCGCTAGCAGTTGCCGCATCGTCACCAAGCTGCTCTTGACTACCAAATAGACAAACAGCGCTCCAAAAAAGAAGATAGCTCCCGTCAGCGCCAGCAAAAGCGACTGATAGCCAACCAGTAACAAACCTAGTACTCCCAGATAGCCGCACAGGAAGAAGACCATCAGCCATCGCAGCACCTGCCAGGTTTTGCGCGTCGGCTGCTTTTCAACTAGCTGTAGTACGTGCCTTGTCTCTAAGATGGAAAGAAATAAAACACCGCCACCACTTAGAATCAAGAGGCCCGTCAGAGCAAAGTCAACCATAAAGGGACACGGACTCTCAAGGATTGATTACTTTAGTCTACCCGCAGTCCGCGGACGGAGTTGAATCTGCCCCAGCGATCGCGTTCACAGGCTTTTTCTAAACTTTCTGTTCTAGTAACGCCAGCATCTGCTGCAGCAAAAGCTCATCGGGTCGGGTCGCCAGAATTGACTTAACCAGGTTAACAAAGGCATTGTCTAACACGGCATCATCCTTAATCGTTTTGCTAGCTGCGTAATAAGCCACCTCTGGCGGTACATCTAGCTCGTTAGTGGTTCCTGTGCGCAGAAGCTGCCGCTGGCGATTCCAGATTAAAGACTTGCCGCGCAGCGTTAACTGAAACCAGTCAATCTGGTCGGCTTCCATTTCGCCGTGGATATCAAAGTAAGCTTCTTTCCCCTGGTACCAGATTCGCGTTTTACCCGGTGATGTGCCTGGCTTCAAGTAGCCAGCGCCAATCTTTCTCAAAGATTGACCTAGCGCAGCAGTGTCTGCCTCATCTAGCTTTGAGATCCAACTGCTGGCAGAAGAGGTGTTATACGACATGATTTCATGGTGAGTGGTAATTCAGTCATAGCTGCTCCCTTGGTAACTATTAAGACAAGCCAGGGGGCTTTCCGGAATGTTTGATAGACAGTTTTATCAGTGGATTACGACTAGGTGAACGCAGCGTGAGTTTGCGACCGCCGCCAGCGGGCCTATCCCCTACCGCTACAATAGAAAATTGACGCGCCTTTGTGGCTGGGATATGGCTGTAGATTTTATTGATGAATTTGAAGTTGTAGTTGTGGGAGCAGGCCATGCAGGCTGCGAAGCGGCTTTGGCTGCCGCTCGATCGGGCTGCCGCACTCTGCTGCTCACTCTTAACTTAGACAAAATTGCCTGGCAGCCCTGCAATCCGGCTGTCGGTGGCCCGGCTAAGTCCCAGCTTACCCATGAAGTCGATGCGCTGGGCGGCGAAATTGGCAAAATGGCCGATCGCACCTATCTGCAAAAGCGGATTCTCAATAACTCTCGTGGTCCGGCAGTCTGGGCCTTGCGCGCTCAAACCGACAAGCGGGAATATGCCGCTGTCATGAAAGAAATTGTGGAAAATCAGCCCCATCTCACTATCCGCGAGAGCATGGTGACGGATTTGGTGCTGGGGGCCAATGACGAAGTGGTTGGGGTCGAAACCTACTTCGGCGTCGCTTTTCGCTGTAAGTCAGTCATTCTCACGACTGGAACCTTCTTAGGCGGCGTCATCTGGGTGGGCAACAAGTCCATGCCTGCGGGTCGCGCGGGCGAGTTTGCCGCCGTAGGGCTGACGGACACGCTGAACCGTTTAGGCTTTGAAACCGGGCGACTGAAAACAGGAACCCCAGCGCGAGTAGATAAGCGATCGGTAGATTACAGCCGGCTAGAGCCGCAGCCCGGAGACGAAGCGGTACGCTGGTTTAGCTTTGATCCAGAAGTCTGGGTCGAGCGAGAGCAGATTCCCTGTCATCTCACCCGCACGACGGCTGAAACCCACCGGCTAATTCGAGAAAATCTGCACTTGTCTCCAGTTTACGGCGGCTGGGTAGATGCCAAAGGGCCGCGCTACTGTCCCAGCATCGAAGACAAGATTGTTCGCTTTGCTGATAAAGAAAGTCACCAGATTTTTATTGAGCCAGAAGGCCGTACTATTCCAGAGCTGTATATCCAGGGCTTTTCCACTGGATTGCCAGAGGCACTGCAGTTGCAAATGCTGCGATCGCTCCCTGGTTTAGAACACTGCGCCATGCTGCGACCGGCCTATGCGGTTCAGCGTGTCCGTCAGCCCTACGGCGGCAAACTCGCCCGCGCGACCCGCAGGCATGGACTTGTTGCCCACCCAGATGACGCCGCCTAAGAAGGTTCCAGTCG
>JAAHIC010000791.1 GCA_010671965.1 Leptolyngbya sp. SIO4C5 | reverse complement strand
GCCTCAGATTTTCTTATAAACCTAACGATGGCGAAGTGGGTCTAGCATCAACTAGGTCCTAGGTCGGAGTGCATCCCAGTTATGTAACGAGTAATAATACTTATTCCCAAATAGTCTTATCAGAGCTAGGGTTTGAGCAGTTTACCCTCACCGATTATGCTCATGGACGCCTCTAAACAAGCTCGCTTCGAAGCACTCACCGAGGAGCTAGCCGCTCTGCTCTACGAAGAGAGTGACCCCGAAGCGCTCAAGACACTCGAAAGTATCGAGCAGAGCATCCGGGGGCATTTACTGGAGCGTGTCGGCCCGCCACTCGCTCATTTTTATCCGCACCAGTAGTGGCACCACCCGAGGACGACAACGCTCCATCACCAGTCTCGTAGGGCGCTTGAGCATTAGTGAGCAGCAGGGGCCGCGCTTGGGTCTCAAAGCGCGAACTCAGTGGAGTCTGGCTTTAGAAAACGGCTGCCTGCTATTGAGTGCTAATGAATCGTATCAGTGTGCTGCCGAGGACATTGCGGTGTTAACCGGTATCCGAGTCTCCAAGAGTACTCAGCAGCGCCTGGTGCATCGCCAAGGTTTTGAGCCTGAGAGGATTGACCACGGCATCAAAGAAATGAGTCTCGATGGGGGAAAAGTCCGTCTGCGCACCCCTCAGGGTCAGCCCAGTGAGTGGCGCGATTACAAGGCTGTGCACTTGCATGAGGGGGGACTCCAGGCGTTCTACCGAGACAATCGGCGACTGGTGGAGTGGGTCAACCAACAGCCGCTGGCTAGTCCGCTGGTGTGTTTAGGCGATGGTCATGACGGCATCTGGAATCTCTTTGCCTGCATTGGCCCAGACAGTCAACGCGTGGAGATTTTAGATTGGTATCATCGAGAATGCATTCTTGGCTGAGATGGATTCAGATTTTCTAGCTCTCTTGAGATATGAAGTCTTGGTTCTGGGTATTTCAGGGCCAAGCCTATGTAAAATCTATATGATTCATTGTTTGGAGTAGTGAACGTGTTGAAAGCTATAGCTTGGTTGTCCGCAGCGGCAGCTATTAATGTGATTGGTCTTACGAGTAAAGTAGTTGCTCAACAGGCGGCAACTAACTCGAACTGTGCAGCCGTAGAACAAAGTTTTTCCCAGCAGATCTTAGAAAATTCTCCTCCTATTGCTGGTCCTGGATATCTCTACTACTGGACTCGGTATGTTCCGTACGCTGCGACTGTGGTGCAGCAGAACTATCCCAGCTGCAATATTTTGAGGCCTGCTACTACTGCCCAGCCTAGCAGTGTTATCGTCCCGCCAACTGCTCCCATTACTACTAGCCCTATTAACAGTAGCATCGGAATTATTCCGGATAGGTCTACACAAACTGCAATTGAGCAAATTCAACGAGATGGCCAGTTTTATAGACGCCGTGCTTGTAATGCAAGCCCCGAGTTTGGATATTATGACGAGGAGAATGACAGGTGTAGCGAATTCCCGGTTAATTAACGTATGTAAACAATTGGGTTGTGAGGATTGTTTTTGAGAGCGATTGCTATTAACGTTTCGTCTTAACCTTGGTCATCCAGCGATCGCTCTTTGTCGCGTCTCCAGCTAAGCGGGTTCTTCCCAACTCTCGGATGCGCTGAGGAAAGCTTGGCTAAGTCAGTGGGGTGCAAGTCCCTATCCTGAAAGCCCTGACAAGGCACAGGTACTGAGTGTTGCAATGGCTTTGGTAACCGGAGTCGTTGAAGCGTACACAAGATGAACTGCAATGTGCAAGCGTGAAGTGACCTTACTTCGAAAAAGCGGATAGTCTAGCTGCCGCGTTTCCTGTTAAGTGACGATGTGACATCGGGGGATTAAGATTCAGATAGCGAAGAAGAGTTTTGAGCTGAAGGGGGTAATTTGACGACTCTCTTAGAAAGCCTGGAAGAAAAGCGAGAGCAGGTTTTTAAAGATTGTGGCTAAACATGGAGCGTTTAGCATCTGGGTGTTTGGCTTGGTCTTGAGGGGTGAAGAGACGTCAGAGAGCAATATTAATTTTTTGATTGACTATGACTCAGCCAAGGTAACGGTGGGTGTTTTGAGCTAGAGGTTAAAGAAATGATCCTGTTGCGGATAACTTGTACAGTTGCTCTCGGTGTGGGGCTAACAGTTGTCTTGCCGACTGTTAGCTTAGCTGAAATGATGCCTGAAGCTGAGCAGTCAGAGACCACTGGGCAACAGCGATTGATTAACGGAGAGACGACGAATGCGATTGCGCTCTTAGAGGCAGCCTTCTCAGCATATCAAGCAGCTAACGATGAAGCCGGAATTCGCCGCACAGCCGATATGCTTTGGCTGGCTTATGGTGCTTTAGGCTTAGAACAGGGGTTACAAGGGAATACTACTGCTGCCTTAACGAGCTATCAGCGGCAGCTAGAGTTTGCAGATCTGCTTCAAGATAGCGAAAAACTTACCCAAAGCTATCTCAACATCGGGTCGAGTCACCTTTGGTTGGAGCATTGGACAGAAGCACGTCGTTGGCTCAGTCAGGGAGTA
>JAAHIC010000790.1 GCA_010671965.1 Leptolyngbya sp. SIO4C5 | reverse complement strand
TCCTGGCACTCAGCTCCGTTTTGGTAGCTCCAAAGGGCGACTGCTGGAATTTGTGGTTGAAGGTGCATCCCCCTCTCCTCAGACATAAGCTATATGGCTTAAATTAGCCATAGTTACGGAACTGATTGAATTGACCGTGTAGTTTGATTCTGTCACCGCTATTCCATCAGTGTTCTCTATGGATTCCGTCATGGTTAAGGACTCATCACAAAACCCCAATTCCTTCTCTGCTCAAACCCAGGCTGAGCTAGAAATGCTCCATACCGTTCTAGATACTCAGCGCAGCTATCCCTGGAATCCCTACGGGATAGACGTCGAGCCTTACTATTCAGAGGCCGATGCTGAGGCGCAGCAGCTTGAGCTAGACGCCACCATTAGCAACATTAGCTGGCAGCGGCTAGCCAATGCCCTAGACGAGCTTTGGGAGCCTGCCGCTGGCTCGCTAGAAACCGATCTGCAGCGACGCTTCTGCGATCGCGTACCTCTCTCTTTCCTGCAGCAGATTGCCCAGCGAGCTCATCAGGCAGTAGAAGAGCAGCAGTCTTTGCTCAACCAGCTAATTTACTGCGTACAGGACATTCTGGCAGCTTGGGATCAGGCCGATTTACAGGTCATGGCCCGCCCTCTAGCGCTAGCCATGCGAGACGGTCATGGTGAAGTCGTCGAGGTAACGCTGCGCTCAGTCCGCCAGGAAGACTGGCAGTCGCTCTCAGAAATGGAGCAGGCTCGCCTCAGCTTGGCGATCGCCCGCTATGCTCTAGGTCAGCTCGATAACGCGGCCTAATCCTTAACCAGCGGTGACACCGCAGGGTGCTATTCAGCCATATCAGCTACACCGGAGGCGCGATTCGTCGCGCCTTTGCTTTTGGCTAGAGGGTCGAACCAGAGCGCCAGTCAGTCTCAGCAGCGGGGTCGGCGGCTGGCGACGGCTGGGTCAGCGATCGCAACTGCGCCTGAAAATAGCTTTCCTGATGAGAAAGCTGGGTGGCTAAGATCAGCGCTTCTTGAAAGGCCGTTCTCGCCTCGGCGGTTTTACCTTGAATTCGATAAACTTGGCCGATGCGATCGTAGGTTTCCATAATGCCGTAGGCATTGTAGGTTTGCCGCTCTACCTGCAGCAAAATGCGATAAATATCTAGGGCTGCCTCAAGCTGGTCTAAACTCTGGTAGAGCGTCGCTAGCTCCCTTAGCACCTGGCTGCCATAGTCATACTGCTGGGTGGCCTGTGCTGTCGCGTAGGCCGCCTGATAAGCCCTAAGAGCCTGATTGCGCTGACCTAAAGCCTGGTAGTGGCGGGCGATCGCTAGCTGCACCTGCGGCACTGCGGTCAGCTTGCCCTGAGCCTGGTACACCTCAATCAGTTGCTGCTGGTAGGGGATGGCTTCAGCAGCGGCTTCAGCTTGGCTGTAGCCGTAGACTATGTTCTCTAGGTAAGTTTCAATAGCGCTGACGTTTTGCGGCGGGGCGATCGCCAGCAATTCCTGATAGGTTTCAGCCGCCGCCACGTGCTCAAACCAGTCAAGCTGGAGCTGTCCCACTCGCTCTAGCGCGGCCACTTGTCCCTGGCGGTTGCCGCGCTCCACCTGAACGGCTGCAATCTGGCGGTACAGCTCTACGGCCCCTGGCTGATCGCGCAGAGTCAGGTAAATCGCGCCGATCGTCTCTAGCAAGGGTAGATTGACCGGCTCGGCTGCCAGTGCCTCTGCCTGAAGCTGTTGCAGGCGAGCGCGAACAAGCTGATTTTCGTAAGTGCGCCCCTGCTCCCAGATGTACTGCGAAACGCGGCGCAGCGCCGCTAGCTCTTGAGACAGGCTGATTGTCCGGCGCAGTCGCACTTCTCGCATCCACAGATCAAAGGCGGCATCTGCCTGTCCGGCGGCCAGCAATCGCTGCGCTTCCTGGTTGAGGCGGTCGAGCTGCTGCTCTAGGGCCAGCTTTTCTAGCGGACTGAGGGGGCGACGGATTGGAGGCTGAGGCAGCAGCGGATCGCGGACTTGATCCTGGGTGGGATCAGCGAGAAACTGCTCGATTACCTCTGGAGCTAGCTGCTGTGACCAGGCCGGGGCGATCGCCAGTAATCCCCCCGCCAGTCCGCCTAGCAAAGCGCGGCGAATTTTTCTCAGCCCGTGTTCTCGTCTACCCATAGTTTCCTTACAGTGGCGATCGCTCAACTATTATCTAGCACCTAGCTACGACGTTGGCGATAGTAGCCAAGTTTCGGCTTCTGCGGCTTCTGCGGCTGAAAGCGCTCACGGTCTGTCCCTAATTACGGTAACCTTATAGATCTTGTTGGTTGAGATACCGTTTTTAATTCGCCTGAACCTATCACCATAGTCCTATGTCCACGTCTGCCGTTGCCACGCCTACTCGCACCATCCGTATCGGCTCTCGTAAAAGCCAGCTCGTCTTGACTTCAAAACTCAGCTCCGGAAAGTGCTTTTGCAGCTCATCTCGAACCCCGTGAGTTTGCACTAAGGCGAGCTGGCTTTTACGAGAGCCGATACGGATGGTGCGAGTAGGCGTGG
>JAAHIC010000079.1 GCA_010671965.1 Leptolyngbya sp. SIO4C5 | reverse complement strand
TTGCTATTTTTGGCGCAAAGCCGCCGACTCTAAAGCCGGCGGCTTTGCGCCAAAAATAGCAGAGGTAGCAACGTCAAACAAACAAGCTCTTATTCATCAACCTATTTTTGCAATGCACATTAGAGATAGTGTTTTTGGTTGCTAGATTTAAAGCGTCCGGCGACAAAATCTCGTTTTTGCCGATGCTTAGTTGAACGCCCTGACACCCGCTTGCGCCACATCCGAAAGCTCGACGGCTTCATCTCTCGTCGCATTAAGGCAATGACTTCTTTTTCACTCAGGCCAAACTGAATTTCAATCGCATCAAACGGCGTTCGATCTTCCCAAGCCATTTCAATCACGCGATCGATCGCGTTAGACTCTAAAGGTGGCAGCTTCATGGTTCTTAATAAATCTCTTCATCTATGGTAAATCACGTTACAAAGAATCGCAGACTATAGATAGTCAGAATCAACATGACCTTTTTTCAGGCAGATGCCGAGCTGCAGGCTGCGGTTAACGACATACTGGCCGCTACCTGGGCCAAATTTCCGGCTTTGGCTCAAAATCAGATTGCCCTCACCTGGCTGATCTACGATCCGCCCGTCATCGTCAATACAGGCGGGGCGATTAGCCCAGAAACTTTTTGGCAGTACCAGCCACGGGGCGTTGCCTATCGAGGCGTGGAGCTGATTTATCCGGCCAGCGTGGTGAAGCTGTTTTATCTAGTGGCTGTGCAAGAGTGGCTAGAACAGGGCATGATTCCCACCTCGTCAGAGCTAGAGCGGGCTATGCGTGACATGATTGTTGACTCTAGCAATGACGCCACGGGCTTGGTGGTTGACGTTTTAACCGGAACCACCAGCGGCCCGGAGTTGACGGCTGGCCCGTTTGAAACTTGGCAACAACAGCGAAATCTGGTCAATCGCTATTTGCGATCGCTGCAGTGGCCCGAACTAGCAACTATTAACGTCAATCAGAAAACCTGGTGTGACGGCCCCTATGGCCGGGAGCGGGTCTTTTTGGGAGACGCTTTTGAGAACCGCAATCTGCTGACAACTGATGCCACGGCCCGCCTGGTTCACAGCATTATTGGTGGGGTTTCTGTGACTTCAGCGCGATCGCAGGCGATGATGCAGCTCATGCAGCGCCGCCTAGATCCTCAAGCCCTGGCTGCCGATCCAGAAAATCAGGTGACGGGCTTTTTGGGGGCAGGTGTGCCTCAGTCAGCTCAGGTTTGGTCAAAAGCGGGACTCACCAGCAAGGTGCGTCATGACGTGGCGTATGTGGAAGCGGCAGGGCGATCGCCTTATTTGCTAGTGGTCTTTACAGAAGGGACGGCCCACAGCCAAAATGAGGCGATTTTACCGTTTGTTTCGCAGCAGGTGTGGCAAGCAATGGCCAGGCTCTCGCAGACGGCCTCCTAACTTAGCTAGCTACAGCTTTGCAGCGCGATCGCATGATCGTATACCTTCCGATTCTGGGAGGAAGTGGTAGAATCGCTGACAATTCTCTATTTTTACCGCAGCAGGTTAAACACTCTGTCTGACCTGCTTTGAGTAAATCTGGACTAGAGATAATCTAGTGCTTTTGCCTTTGGTGTTGAGTGATTGCAAACGACTTTTTTGAGGAGTGAACGAACAAATGGCTTCTATGCAACGAATTTCTTTGCTAACGGGGATGGTTTCTATGGCGGCGATCGCCGCTGGTTTGCCCGTTCAAGCTGCGGTGATGGCCGAACAGGTAGATGTTCAGGCTGCCTCTGCAGCAGAAGTGGTTGAGACGGAAGGGCTGATGGCTCAGGCGATCGCCGCTGATGTCGCTGTCGAATCTAGCGAAGCCGAGACGGCGGCTGAGGCTACGGCCCAACTAGATGAGCAAGTCGCTGATGCCGCAGAAACTGTTGTAGAACCTTTGGCTACTGAGGTTGAGCTAACCGATGCGGTGGTAGCAGCAGAATCTGAGCTGACAGAGACTGAAGTTGCTGAAACAACCCCTGTTTTTGCTGAGATTACTGACGAGTCAATTTCAACTTCTGCCACAACTCTGCTCAATGCTTCTGAGGCAGAAATTGCTTTAGTTGATCAGGCTGAGGCTGAAGCCAAACCGATTGAAACGTCTCAAACTATTGCTCAGGGAACCCGTCCTTTCTACCGAGGTATCGCCCCCTTCTATTTGGGAATCGGCGGTAATATTGGCGTTGGTGATGATGATGCCTCTGCTGTGGGTGATTTTGCCTTCGCCGCTATCAGCAAGATTTCTCTCGGCCCCCGCTTTGCCCTGCGTCCTTCCCTGCTGGTCAGTGAAAACGATACGTCTCTCGCAGTGCCGCTTACCTATAACCTCCGCCCCGTACAGAAGAACCGCTTTACGGTGGCTCCTTTTATCGGTGCCGGGGTTGACATTGCCTTTGATGGGGATACGGGTCTGCTGCTCAACGGCGGCTTAGATGTACCTCTCTCGCGGCAGTTTACCTTCAACAGTCAGGCCAATTTCCGGATTACGGATGATTTCTCGGCAGGCTTGATTTTGGGCGTAGCTTACAATCTGCCTATCTTCTTTGAGTAAACCTAAAATCCGAGCGTAGGGCGGGCAAAGGGCTAGCTCCTTTGTCCGCCCTATTTTATGTCTGTTTTAGGCCGAAAGCTACAGCCAGAGGCGGCGGGTTAAAATCGCCATGACTTCGCCGGGGCGTCCGGTGGGGAGTAGTTTGCTCCAGTCGTTGGGTTCGGAATGACCGTGCTTGTGCAGGTTCTTGATCTCGGCGAGAACGGCATCATCAGAACCGAGGAGCATGTGCCGCACAGATTCGCTG
Source organism: Leptolyngbya sp. SIO4C5 (assembly GCA_010671965.1). Taxonomy (GTDB): domain Bacteria; phylum Cyanobacteriota; class Cyanobacteriia; order Phormidesmidales; family Phormidesmidaceae; genus Sphaerothrix; species Sphaerothrix gracilis. The sequence goes on along the minus strand of JAAHIC010000079.1, from coordinate 8,523 downwards.
CGAGCCGATTCGTCGGCAGCAGCTACTGTAATCGGCTCGGCGGAGCGATCGCTGGATTGAAACATGGTGATTTTCCTTGCTTGGGTGGGACTGGATGGGAAGTCAGAAGTGGGGAGAATGACTGTTGGAGTAGGCGCACTTGGCTACCTACCCTTTCGTCGCTTCCGTTCTGACTTCCGGCAATCCAGAACCAAAAACTTAGCCACCCCGTGACATTGCAGCGCAAAGCGAGGTGGCTAAAGGTTAAAATCACCCCTAGACCATCCCGAACTGCCTCGTAGTTTGGGGGTTTAGGCTCCTGTTGGTGTGTCCGCACCTTCAGGGGCCGCTAGGTTTTTGAGTCCTGAATGTGAACAAGCCGTAACGTTTGAACCGTTGCAGCTTAATGGATGAATATAGGCGATCGGGCGATCGCAGTCAACCGTGGGTACAGCGGCGTAGGATGGGCAAAGCAAAGCGTGCCCATCGTAAACTTGGCGATATATCTTGATGGGCACGGGCTAGGCCCTTTGCCCATCCTACGTTGTGCTTGATCTACGGCAAAAACCCGCAAAAATCGCCTGACCTCCCCACCGCAAAAATCAGCCCCTCCCTTGACGACCCAGTCAGCAGCGTAGCGGCGTAGGATGGGCAAAGCAAAGCGTGCCCATCCAAAAATGCCCATCATAAGGATTAAACAATAGATTTCGGCCCACACTCACCCCATCAATTTAACAATGCTCTCCACCCCAATCCACGTCGTACAAACCTTGCTTGACTGCGCGATGAAAAGAGCTGTAAGGCCATGCCGCAGGGATTGAACAATACCCATGCTTAACCGGATTGTAATGAATATAATCCAGGTGCCGTTGCCAATCTTCTGCATCACGAATACGGTGCTCCCAAAATCGCCGCTGCCAAATGCCTTTCTCTCGCTTCGCTTGTTTTGATGCGCTAACAAATTCTGTTTGAAAGCCAGCGGAAAATTTACGTTTAATCACCATCCAGCGAATCGAAAAATCGTCATCTTTGTCCGGTAACTGCCAAATAGTGTGCAGATGATCCGGTAGAACAACAATGCCTTCAATGGTAAATGGATAGCGTTGCATGCCATGCCAAAAAGCTGTTCGTAGGCGATCGATGTGTTCAATTAGCAGCCGTTGTCGATTCTGAGTGACAACGGTAAAGAAGTAGGTGCCGCCAGGTTGATAGTAGCGTCGGTATTCCATAGATTATGAATACCCGGTAAGCGTGAAGCGATCGCGTATGATGGGCAAAGCAAAGCGTGCCCATCATAAACTTGGCGATATATCTTGATGGGCACTAGGCCCTTTGCCCATCCTACGTTTTGCTTGATCTATGGATGTCTCAAGATACCGATGAAATTCTAGCTGAGTTTTACTCCTCTATCCGCACTTCCGCCGCTGCGGCGCGGCCAAACTCTTCCGGCGCATACTGCAAACGCACCTCTGACCCTGGCCAAAGGAACGTCCCCGGCGTCACCGATCGCACTAAGTAATGCAGACCATAGACTCCCGCTTCTAGATGATCGCCATAGGCCAAAACGCGATCGCCGTAAAGCGTTTGATAGCCAATTTGCCAGCTATCCTGCTGGGCCTGATGGTAGGGGGTAGCGGTTTGGAAGCTGGTGTCGATCGGTTCTAAGCCTCCCGGCAGCGGATCGGTAATGAGGACATGGTTGACCGGATGGTCGCTGATAATTTCCAGGCCAATGTCAAAGACCTGACCCGCTTCAAGCGTTAAGGGATTGTCGGGCGATCGCAGTCCTAGCTCATACAGCACCTCTGCTTGATTCACCGGATGTACCGTCCGCGTCACCCGCAGCCCGCTGAGTTGTCCGGGGGGCATTCCGGCTAGGCGATAGCGATAGGCAGCGACATAATGCAGCGAACCCTCACCGGACTTTTGCAGGGTAAGGTTGGAGGCTCCCTGAGGCAGTTCGGTCATGGGCACTACAATCTGAGCGGTGGGATCTTCGTAGCCCGTGAACTGCTCAGTGGCGAGGGTGTCTTGATCTAGCCGCACAGTCGCCTCAAAGTTAGGCGGCGTCGGCTGGAGCTGGGCGTAGTCCACCAGGGCCGTCAGGGCTTGAGCGTTATCGTAGGGGGTCTGCCAGGTACCCTGCCGCCGCAGAGCCAGCAGCCCCTCCACAAAGCGGCTGAGAATTTCAGGACTGGCATTGCGGGTGATAAAGAGCTGCAGCGCCTGGGCCTGGGCCGTTGTGGTGGAGCTAAACCAGCGCCACTGCTCTGGCAGGTTAACCGTCGCGCTGCGCCCGGTTTCATAGACGGTTTCTTGTATCTGGCTGGCAAGCGCATCAGCCTGGGGCTGCCAGTCGGGGAACTGGGACAGGTAGCGAGCGAGGCGAATCAAATCTACTTCATCAAACTGCTCGCGGTTCTCGTAGAGATCAGCCAGAAACTGATTGCGGCGATCGCCCAGCGCCTCCAGCGCCAGCAGCGTCTCTAACCTGAGCTGTCGCTTGCATAGGTCTGACTGACAGAAATCGTACTGCCCCGGATTGGCTAGCAGCTTGTCGAGGTAGCCTTTGAGCCGATTGGTGAGGTTGGCGTCAATCTCAAACCCGGCCTGGGTGGCCTGAGCGATCGCCTGTGCGGCCCAAGTTGTAGTGAAGGCATCTGAACGCGCTGCTCCCGGCCAGTTGACAAAGCCGCCATCGGGCTGCTGCAGTTCCTCAATTTGGGCGATCGCCTGGGTAACCTGGGCCAACGGATCTAGCCCCGCAAAGGTTTGGCCGTACTGCTGGTTGAGGACGTGCAGGTTAGCGGCGATCGCTAAGCGGCTGGCCGCCGTTTCTAGATTGGGCCAGGTGGTTTCAAAGACCGACTTTGCCGGTGCCTGCAAATTAGCAATCAGGGTGCTAGCTAAGGTGACATCGAGTCCACCTGTATCCGGGATCACGTCCTCAGCTATACGCAGCGGCATCGTAACGCTGTCTTTAGTCACCCCGGTTTCTACCACCTGCTCGGTCACCGCCAGCGGCTCTACCGGAAACGTCACTTCAAAAGCGTCTCCCACGTCTCCCAACTGGCTACGAAACTGAACCTCAGCAGTGCCGGGCTGCTGCGCCACCATCTCAAACCGATAGGCTGCGGTTTCTTGATCGAGGCGGGTTTGGCGGGTGCCGTCGCCTGAGACAAAGGCAAGCCCCGGACTGAGATCACCGTCGAGGGTCAATCGTTCGGCGCTGTCGGTGTTGTTAGTGGCGGCCAGACCTGCCTGAAAGCGATCGCCGACGCGGACAAACTGGGGCAGCACCGGATTGGTGACTAGGGGCTGGGTGGTGACGAACGTAGTTTCAGCGTTGCCGAAGCGCAAATCGCCGTCGGTGGCGACTACCATGACCCGCCAGGTGGTGAGGTCATCGGGTAAGGCAAAAGTGACTTCAGCCTGTCCCTGCTCGTTGGTAATGACAGAACCGTTGTAATAAGCCAGGGGCCGGAACTGGCGTCGCAGCCGCGTATTGGCCGCACCGCCAGAGAGGCCGCCGCCATAGCCCCAGCCCTTAGCAATGGGAGAAGCAAAGGGCACCAGCACCACGTCCGGGCGATTGTCTACAAAGCGCATGGAAATGGGCTGCTCAGCGTAAACTGTTTCCACCAGGTCTGGCGGACGGTAGCCGCTGAGCTGCAGCACCGCCTCATTCACCACCATCACCGTGAACTGGCCCCGTACCGGGCGGTTTTGGCTATCCTGCAGGCTGAGCTGGAGGGTTTGCTCGGCGGCGGGCTGGAGGGTGTCGGTCTGGGCTGTGACCTCGGCAGTGAGGTACTGATTTTCTAAGCTGGTGTTGAAAGGGGCAAAGCCAATACTGACTAAGCTGTCTAGGCTGCTGGGTTCAATCGCCTCTAGCGGTTCTCCCTGGCGCACCAGGACTGCTTCCACCGCCGCATTAGGCAGCATGTCCGGGGTGACGGTGAACTGAATCTGGGGGGCGCTGCCTGTGACGGGCACAATCTGCTGGTAGAGAGTGTCGTGGCGAATCACTGAGAAATACAGCTCGGCTTGCTCGTAGGGAGACTGGATCAGGACGGTAGCGGTTTCTCCCGGCTGATAGCTTTCCTGGTCAAGCTGTAGCTCCAGGCGGTTGTTGCGGTAGCGTCCGCCCCAGTAGACAGGTTCAGCCCCGGTGGCCCAGAAGCGAGCATCGGTGGCGGTGCGCTCATCCTGGCTGTTGGCAAAGTTGGCCCGCAGGCGGTAGGTGCCAGATTCTGGTGGCGTCAGGGTGACGGTACGAGGGGCCGAGCGCGATCGCACTGACGCAGTTGCCACTGTTTCATACTCCACCTGATTTTGCGACAGGCGGCTACCTTCCACCACCTGCACTACGCTGCTGTAGGTCACCTTTTGCAGCTCCAGCCGCACCGACTCCCCCGCGATCGCATTGCCCTGCGGGTCGCTGACCACGACGCTGACTTCAAGCGGATCTTCGGCCTGGGCCACAAAGTCGGTCTTGAGGCCAATCAGGCGATCGCTGGGCAGGACCGTAAAGGTTTGCGAATTGGTGACGGAGAGATTGGAAGCGTCTACCACTTCGGCGTCTACCCGGTAGGTCATGGCGTAGGGTAAGTCTTCGCTGACGCTCACCGTGAGATCGCTGCTGCCCTCAGAACTCAGCACCTGGCTTTCCTGGCGCACATCTGAAGGCACTGTCGGTTCTTCCTCCGGCCAGTCCCAGCGGCGACCAAAGCTAAAGCCTTGCCAGCCTGCTGGCGTAAAATCGGTAGGGCGACGGGTGACGTAGTATTCTATCTGGCCTTCCTGCACTGGCGGGCCGAAGAGATAGTTGCTTTGGACTTGAGCCGCAATCGTCTCGCCGGCAGTGGCTGTCTCTGCTGCCAGAGTTAAGTCCACCTTAAAATTGGGCGGCTTGAACTCAGCGACTCTGAATTCACCCAAAATTTCAGCACCGCTGTCGGCTTTAGCGCTGACGGAGTAGTAGCCCAGGGGTTGATCCGGGCCTAGCTTCCATTCCAGCGAGAAGGTGCCAAACTCATTGGTTGTCTGGGTGCCTAGATCAAACTTGCTGCCATTGGGATCCTGCAGCGTTACCGTGTAGGCCACATTTTTGTCCTGCTTGAGCGCTCCGTCCTGCAGGTAGTAGGCCGCTCCCGTCAGCCAGGCGGTTTCCCCCGGCTGATAGAGCTGGCGATCAGAGAAGATGGTGCCCCGCGATCGCGGTTCCTGGCTTTCCCAGTCGGCGTAGAGACCGTAGCCATAGCTGCCGCTGTAGGGCTGCGATCGCACAAAAGCCCAGTCTGTGCCTTCTCTGGCAACGACCAGCAGTTCGGGCGGCTCAGTGAAGCTGTCTGTGCCGGCGTGACAAGCCTGTAAGGACACATTTTCCAGCCGCAGCGTGCCGTTTTCGTCTGTTTGGCCGACGGCACAGGGCTGAGTGCTGCCGCTGCCGCCCTCTAGCTGAGAGCGATAGACCTCCACCTGGGCCGAGGGCACCACCGCGCCGTCTGAGAGATGGTGTACCCGAATCAGCCCTGCTTCTGGGAACCACTGGGCAAAAACGCCCAAGTTGGTGAGCTGCACCAGCCCGTAAAAGCTGGGTTCGCGCCACTGCTGCTGACCGTCTTCTTCGTAGGCAGTCGTGCGGGCTTGGACACCGTAGGCCAGCAGCCCGGTGGTGCCGCCGAGTCGCTCCCGCAGCGGAATAGCGGTTGCGGTAATTTCGTTTTTAGCCGCTTCTACGGCAACGCTGTCCCAGGTTTCCGGTGGCGGCAGCAAATCGCGGCCTTCGCCGCGCGGATAGGCCGACTCGGCAAAAATCAGGTCGGTGGGTTGAACCGTTTGAAACGCGGCCCGGTAGCTGCTCTGAGGCAAGTTAACCGTGGAGACATTGAGCTGCAAATCCTGGCTGGCCGGAAAGATGTGCAGGTCTGACGGTGCCCACAAATCGGCGGCTAGATCAGCGGTGGCATACTTCACCGTGACCGGCTCTCCCAGAGTCTGGCCGAACTGATCCGCTAGGTCTGCGCCCAGGGTCAAGGTGTACTGAGTGGCGGGTTCTAAGGCCCAGGGGTTGAGGCTGATGAGGCGATCGCCGTCATAGGCCCGCACCAGATGAGGTTCGGCTTTCGCTGAGGGGCTGATACTGATATGCTCGACGGCGGTTTCTGCCACTAGGCCGTTATTGAACCGGAGCTGGGGCAGGCCGTTTTCAAAGCGACCGTAGGCTCCCCCGGCTCCCCCGGCCCCAATTTGTTCAATGCCCTCAAAGGCCAGGGGTGCGTAGGTGACAACTTCGCTCTCAAAACTTTCGTCGCTGGGCAGGTTGCCCCGTACTGGCTTGATTCCCGGCTCAAATTCCAGGGTGTAGGTGCTGGCTTTGTCGAGCGATCGCTGGGGGGTCAGGGCGTAGACCCAGGTTTTATCAGGGTTGAACTGGGTTGCTGGGGCATCAGGCGACTCGTCTTCTACTAAAGCCACTTCTAAAGCTAGACGGCGATCGCTCTCAGCAGGCGAAAAGTTGACGTGCCGCTTGAGCGAGTCAATGTCTAGCTCCACATTGGACATCACTTCTAGGGTGGGCGTCAGCTCTAGCGGATTGGCTTCGGTGCCGCTGCGCCCTTCCAGTCCTGGCAGGTTGGTAATCCCAATTTCCTCTGTATTAAATGTCCAGGCTAAATCTTCGGAGAGTTCATGTCCGGCCAAGTCCGCCAGCCCTGCTTTCAGCTTTACCCGCACACGGGTGGCTCTGGGCAATGCCTGATCGGCCTGAAACCCCACCATTCGCGGCGTCAGAAAGCGAAACTGCCCTGGCAGAGCGGGGGTTAGCTCAAACTTTTCTAGAATGTCTCGCTGCTCGGTGCTCTCTAAGCTTTCGACCGGAATCAGCGCTGACTCAAAACGAATGCGAATTTGGGCCAGGGAATCGGCTTGACCTTGGGGACTGATCTGCTCAATCCACTCTGGCAGTTCGGGGTCAGGCAGCGGCTCCACCGCAGGGAAGGATTCAGCAATGTCTAGCCGCCCCGGTAGCGAAGGCATCCTCAGATTGTTCCACTCACAGGCAGCTATGCCTAACGCGATCGCCAATCCCAGCACAAAACAAAAGAGGCGGTTGAGGACGCGGCGACGGCTAAACACAAGGATCCCTCGACAAAGTGAACTCATTTCTCGTCATACCGAACGGCTACGGGCGATCGCGGAAAAGCCCACAATTCTTAACGGCGCGGTAGCGCTATGCAAGACCGCCACTTTGCGGCATCCTAGAAACCGGGAGATTACCGGAGGTTTAACTATGTCTGATGCCGTCAAGCTGATGAAGCAGGAAGTGGGACGGGCCGCTGCCAATCAGGTGGAGTCTGGCTCAATTGTGGGCTTGGGAACGGGATCGACCACGGCCTATGCAATTCAGTTTATTGGGGAGCGTCTCAAGTCCGGTGAGCTGAAAGATATCAAGGGTATTCCCACTTCATTTCAGGCGATTGTGCTGGCCCGCGACTATGGCATTCCCCTGGTGGGCTTAGACGAAGTGGATCACATTGATGTTGCCATTGACGGCGCGGATGAGGTGGATCCCGATAAGAATTTGATTAAGGGGGGCGGGGCGGCCCACACCCAGGAGAAGATCGTGGATTCTCTGGCGGAGAAGTTTATCGTGGTGGTGGACAGCGGCAAGCTGACGGATAAGCTGGGCACGACGTTTTTGCTGCCTGTGGAGGTGATTCCGATGGCGGTGGCGCCGGTGATGCGGGCAATTCGGCAGATGAGCGGCCAGCCGGATCTGCGGATGGGGGTGAAGAAAGCGGGGCCAGTGGTTTCTGACAACGGCAATCTGATTATTGATGTCAAGTTTGAGGGCGGCATTGACCATCCGGCGGAGCTGGAGAAGACCTTGAACAATATTCCTGGCGTGGTGGAAAACGGGATTTTTGCCGGTGTTGCGGATGAAATTCTTATTGGTGAGGTGATTGACGGTGAGGCTAAGGTGCGATCGATGTAGGTAGAGCTGGCGTTCAGTCAGGGTTTGGCCTGTCGAATTCTCTCTAGCTGATTGCTTTTGCGGCAGCGGGTAGACAAGACGGATGGGAATGACTAGACTGGTCAAAAAGCGGCCAGTTTTGGCGGCGTTAGTACCTAGAAAAGTAAATAGTTTGAGCTGTTTGATGGGAAAGCGCTGCAGCGCGAGTGGGGAGCTGTTTGTAGCCAGGTGGATAAATTATTGAGCCAAAGGCCGACGGGTCTTGGGTTTGAGCGATTTTGAGGCTTGGGAGGTTCCGCGCGATCGCTGTAGCTTATATGTTTCAATGCTTTCCCCGATTTGGGCAATTTGTTTCATGAGCCTAAATCATATTTTTCTATCTAATTTCTGGAGGTTCGCGCAAACGAGGTCTGAAAGGGGCGTCAGCTCTACTTTTTCAGCCCCCGCCGTCGAAACCACCAAAAACCCCTCACGGGGATTGAAACTGATTAATATCGCGACAGCAATTGAGGAACTTGAAAGCGAGTCGAAACCACCAAAAACCCCTCACGGGGATTGAAACCAGA
>JAAHIC010000789.1 GCA_010671965.1 Leptolyngbya sp. SIO4C5 | reverse complement strand
CTTCATCGACAAAAAAGCCAAGTTTTTGATAATCCACGTCGGCTTCTTCTCGCGGGAAAGGCAGGTAGAGACTGGCTTCCTGATTTAGCACCATCTCCCGCAGTTCCTGATCGTCTAGCTCAGCCGGCACCGGAATGACTCGCGTAACGGCCCGTCCGGGAATGGCGGTTGTGGCTCGTTTGACCTTCAGCTTGCTTTCTACCAAAGCTGCCTGAATAGCTTCTGCGACAGAAGCAGAATCTCGAATCTCTCCCTCCTCAAAGGCGCCTTCAGGTACCTCCACCGAAGCTAAAGTATCCAGTCGAAATTTTTGGCCCTGCTTGCGCAAACGCGCAACGTTAACTCGCTCCGGTGTTAGCTCGACACCAACGCCCCGCGGTTTTCGCGAAAATAGAGATTTGAGAGTGTCCACGGCTGTTCTGCTATCGCAATGAGTGAAAGTCTAAAGCGGCTTGAAAGTGAAGAAAAATAGCGAATTACCCAAGGTGAATTGTGAGTTTTCAGAAATTGTGCTAACGCATGGTACACAATTTAGGTCAGATTGGCTACTCCTACTCAGAAGATACAAAGCTTAAGGAAAATCAATGGTTTCGTAACTCTATATGAACCTGATGGTAAATCTAGCTGACGGATTTGCAACTGAGTGCCTACTGACGGCTGGGCGAAGAATCAATGAATTTTTACCAGCGATGGTACACACAATTGAGAGAATTGAGCATGATTTTTTCAAAAAAAGTTCAAATTTATGGGTGACAGCGCTCAAATGAATACATTTTCTTCGCCTCAAACCCTTTCATCTTGGGGGGCACCGCTTTCTGAGGCGGCTCAGCGGATATTGCTGCTGGGGTCAGGCGAGCTGGGCCGAGAGGTGGCGATTGAAGCTATCCGCCTGGGGCTAGAGGTTGTAGCTGCTGATGCCTACGCCAATGCTCCAGCGATGCAGGTAGCCCATCAGGCCCACGTGATTGATATGCTCGATGGGGCTAAGGTGCGTTGGCTTGTCGAAACGGTGAAGCCCAGCCTGATTGTGCCGGAGGTGGAAGCGATTGCCACAGATATGCTTTTGGCCTTAGAGCAGGAAGGCTGGCGAGTGATTCCGACGGCCCAGGCAACTCGTCTAACCATGAACCGGGAAGGGATTCGTCGCCTAGCCGCAGAAGAATTGGGCTTGCGCACCTCTCCCTATCGCTTTGCCAATACCCTAGCGCAATATCGGCAGGCGATCGCGGCTCTAGGCTTTCCCTGCGTGGTCAAGCCGGTAATGAGTTCTTCGGGGAAAGGGCAGAGCACGCTGCGCAGCGATGCCGATGTCGAAGCCGCCTGGGAGTATGCTCATAGCGGCGGGCGGGGCAAAGCTCAGAGCGTTATCGTAGAGGGCTTGGTTGAGTTTGAAACGGAGATTACGCTGCTCACCGTTCGGGCTAAAGACGGCACTCACTTTTGCCCTCCGATTGGACATCGCCAAGCCGGAGGCGACTATCAGGAATCTTGGCAGCCCTGCCCGCTGCATCCTGAGACGCTGCAGCAGGCCCAAGCGATCGCCCAAAAGATCACCGCCGCTCTGGGCGGATGGGGGCTGTTCGGGGTCGAGCTGTTTATTGCTGGCCCGCCCCAACAGCCGCAAACGGTCTACTTCAGCGAGGTCAGTCCTCGCCCCCACGACACGGGAATGGTGACGATGGTGAGCCAGAATATGTCAGAATTCGAGCTACACCTGCGGGCGATCGCCGGTTTGCCTATTGGCGAAATTCAGCTCTTGCAGCCGGGAGCCTCGGCCGTTATCCTGGCCCCTGGCAGCAGCGAAAATCCTCAGTTCACCGGCGTGGCCGAGGCTCTAGCCGTACCGACCAGCCAATTGCGGCTCTTTGGCAAACCCCGCTGCCATCAAAATCGGCGGATGGGGGTAGCCCTGGCTCTGGGAGACAGCGTAGAACAGGCTAGAGAAAGGGCTACTGCCTGCGCCCAGCAGGTGCAGGTAATGCTGTAAAAACTGTCTCTCAATTCGCTTTGTCCTAACCAGAGCAAATGAATTTTCAAGATTAATAGGCTAAAAGCCGCGATCGCCGCTAATCTGTTGAGAATACTGCTGATTCCCGCCGATTCCCTAAAAATGGCTATCCCCAAACTGCGACGTTGGACGCGCTTCTGCTTGCTGGCGCTACTGGGCCTATTGCTGAGCTGGTCGGTGAGCTGTAGCTCTGAGCCAGCCGCGAACTCAACTACCGACGGCAAGGTTGAGGTTGAGTTTTGGACGATGCAGCTCCAGCCTCAGTTCACCGACTATTTCAACGACCTAATCGCCAGTTTTGAAGCCGAACACCCTGACCTGACGGTGCGGTGGGTAGATGTGCCCTGGGCTGATATGCAGCGGAAAATTCTAACTGCCGTGTCGGCAGGTACCGCGCCGGATGTGGTCAATCTCAACCCAGATTTTGCCTCTCAGCTTGCCAGTAAGTAAGTCTGCTTATCGGCCTCAGAGATGCGATCGTCCAGCGGCAGCCAGGCGTTCTTACTGGCAAGCTGAGA
>JAAHIC010000788.1 GCA_010671965.1 Leptolyngbya sp. SIO4C5 | reverse complement strand
TAGACCGGCAGGTGAAGGTCAGAGGCTTTCGGATTGAGCTGGGGGAGGTGGAGGCGGCTATGGCTGAGCATCCTCGGCTGCAGCAGGGGGTAGTCGTGGCGGTGGCCGACCAGCAGGGGGGGCAGCGGCTGGTGGCCTATGGGGTGGCGGCTGAGGGCGGTGTCAGCAGCAGAGAGCTGCGGCGCTTTTTGCGTGAGCGTCTGCCGGAGTACATGGTGCCGAGTGTCTTTGTGCCGCTGGCGGCGCTGCCGCTGCTGCCCAATGGCAAGCTAGACCGGCGCGCCTTGCCCCTCCCTGAGACCCTTGCCAGCAGCCCTGGGACTGTTCCAGAAGTGCCCCTGACGCAAACCGAGGAATTGCTGGCGGCTGTTTGGTCAGAACTTTTGGCAGTCGCCGTAGGCAGACATGACAATTTCTTTGAGCTAGGCGGCCATTCCCTCTTGGCCATTCGCGCGATCGCTCGACTCCGAGAAGTCTTTGCCTTTAATCTACCGCTGAGCAAGTGCTTTGAGCTGCCGACCATCGCTGAGCTAGGCCAGTATATTGACGCTGAGCATAAAGGCGGTCAGCCGGGGGCTTTTGCAATTCAGCCCAGACCGCGCGGGTCGGAGCTACCGCTCTCCTTTGCCCAAGAACGGCTGTGGTTTTTAGATCAGCTAGAAGCAAACAGCGCTGCTTACAATGTCCCGGCAGCCGTTCAGCTAGTGGGGCACTTAGACGTAGCGGCTCTGCAGCAGGCCGTCGCTGAAATTGTCCGACGGCATGAAAGTCTGCGCACCACGTTTCCCACCGTGCAGGGTCGGCCTATCCAGGCGATCGCCGCCGATTTGCCGATCACAATTCCAGTTGTAGACTTGCAAGATCTACCAGCGCAGATGCAGTCCTCTCAGGTCAAACAGAGAGCGATGGCAGAGGCTCAGCGCCCTTTTGATCTAGCCTGCGGCCCACTTTTGCGCCTCAGTCTGCTCCGCCTGGCTGCCGATGTCTATGTCCTGCTGATTAACCTGCACCACATTGTTTCAGATGGCTGGTCTAGGCGGGTGGTTTTCGTGCGGGAGCTGGCAGCGCTCTACGAGGCATTTGCTCAGAACGCCCCCTCTCCCCTGCCTGAGCTACCCGTTCAATACGCTGATTTTGCTCAGTGGCAGCGGCAGTGGCTCAGTGGCGAAGTCTTGACCACTCAGCTTGACTACTGGCGGCAAGAACTGGCCGATCCTCTGCCCGTATTGGATTTACCGACTGATCGGTCCCGCCCCTCTGTGCAGACCTTTCGGGGAGCCCATAGCTGCTTTAGCCTCAGCGCCGACTTGACACAGAAGCTGAAAGCGCTTAGCCAACAGTCAGGAACGACCCTATTTATGACCCTGCTGGCAGCCTTTGCCGCCCTGCTTTCTCGCTACAGCGACCAGAGCGACATCGCCATCGGCTCTCCCATTGCCAACCGCGATCGCAGTGAGCTTGAGCCTCTAATTGGGCTGTTTCTCAACACTTTGGTTTTCAGAATTGACCTGCAGGGCAATCCGCCGTTTCTAGAACTGCTGACGCGGGTGCGACAAAAGACGCTGGGCGCCTATGCCCATCAGGACATTCCCTTTGAAAAGCTGATGAGCGAATTGCAAACGACTCGCCAGCTCAGCCACTCACCTTGGTTTCAGGTCATGTTCATTCTGCAGAATCTGCCTAGCGAAAAGCTAGAACTGTCAGGGCTGACCCTCACGCTGCTAGAACAGGAAGGCTGGGCCAATGCCACCGCCAAGTTTGATTTAACCCTAATCATGGAGGAAAAAGGACCGCAGCTCGAAGGCATCTTTGAGTACAACACCGATTTATTCGAGGCGGCTACCATTGGCCGCCTAGTAGAGCATTTCCAAAACCTGCTGGCTGGAATTGCTGCCAGTCCCCACCAGCGCCTCTCAGATCTGCCGATGTTGAGCGCAGCCGAGCAGCAGCAGCTATTAGAAGGCCGCTATGCCAGCGCCTACAGTGAGGCTTTGACCGAGGATGACAGTCAGGCACTTCCCATGCCTGATGAAGACATCGATCGCCTCATTGCTGAGCTAGCTGAGCTGTCGGAGACAGAAGCCCAACAGCTACTCAGCGATGCCAGTTGACCCCAAATCTATTTGTTGATCAGCCGCAGTCAAGCCATTCATCAAGGGATCGTCAATGTGCAACTCCCAATTACAGCCCCAAACTCAGTTTTCTACCCTGATAGAACTTCTACGCTATCGGGCCGCTACGCAAGGTCAGCAGCGGGCCTATACGTTTCTAGACAGTAGTGGAACCGAGGCGCAGAGCCTCACCTACAGCGAGTTAGACCGGCAGGCGCGGGCGATCGCTGCTCATCTACAGCCGTTCAAAGCGGTCGGTGAGCGGGCGATTTTGCTGTATCCCTCCGGGCTGGAATTTATCGCGGCTTTCTTTGGCTGCCTGTATGCTGGCGTGATTGCGGTTCCAGCCTATCCTCCCCGCCGTCATCAAAAGCTCTCTAGGGTGCAGGCGATCGCCACCAATGCCCACCGGGCTTGGGCATTGGTG
>JAAHIC010000787.1 GCA_010671965.1 Leptolyngbya sp. SIO4C5 | reverse complement strand
GAATCACCTGAACGTTGGCAAACTGATTGAGAGCAACGTTTTTTAGAACCCGTTCGTAGTTAACAGGATTTGCTTCAAAAGTATAGACTTTGCCGCTTTTGCCAACAGAGCGGGCAAAAAATAGGGTGAAAACCCCCTCAAATGCCCCAATGTCGTATACGATTTTGTCGGTCAGGTCGAGCTGCTGCAGAAAAGCATCTTCAGCAGAAACGGCTTGGCGACCCGGAATAAAACCTAGTCCCCCCTTGCGTTTCAGACCTTTTGCCAGCCCTCGCTGAATGGTGTAAGTGTAATTTTTCAGCAAAGGACGAATCCACAATAGTCGGTTCATGAGACTAAAGCCTGAAATCTTAGGGCTGAAGCAAGCGTAAGTAATCGCCCGCTCGCATTAATGTCAGAAATGCGCGACGCGATCAAGTCATCTTCCAGCTTACCCAACTCATGCACCTGCTCTACACCCTCACGGCCTATCCGCCTGCCCTCGGCGGCGCTCAGATTCACCATCATCTGCTGGCCCAGCAGATGCAGCAGCGGGGACACAGCTTACAGGCTGTCTGCCACTGGGATACGAATCGCACTGACTGGCTGCTGGGAACAACGCTGCGATCGCCCACTCAGCCCCATCACTACACAATTGACGGCATTCCAGTCCATCGTTTGGGGTTCTCTTGGAGAGAAAAGCTGCGTTTGGCTCCCTGGCTGCCGCTTTACTATCCCCTAATGTCCTTGGCGCTGCCGCCGATCGCCAACTGCATTGCTAATCACTTAGACTCCTATGCCCAGTCAGCTGACCTAATCCACAACGTCCGTATGGGACGTGAGGGCATTAGCTACGCCAGCCTGCGGGCGGCCCGGCAGCACAATATTCCCTTCGTCTTTACTCCCGTTCACCATCCCCGCTGGGTCGGCTGGCGCTACCAGGCTTACATCAATCTCTACCGCCAAGCCGACGCGGTCATTGCGCTGACGCCGACGGAGAAAAGAACCCTGATTGAGCTGGGTGTAGCGGCTGAGAAGGTTCACATCACCGGGATTGGCCCGGTCTTGGCACCGCAGGCTGAGGGCGATCGCTTTCGCAAGCAGTTCCATATCAGCGGCCCAATGGTACTGTTCTTGGGGCAGCATTACGAATACAAAGGCTACCAGCAGCTTCTGGCAGCCGCTAGTCAGGTATGGCAACAGTTTCCAGAGACCCATTTTGTTTTTATTGGCCCAGCCATCCGCCAGTCGGAGCAGGTGTTTGAGCCGTTTTCAGACCCGCGAATCCATCGTTTAGGCACAGTCTCGCTGCAGCAGAAGACGGATGCTCTAGCGGCCTGTGATTTACTCTGTGTGCCTTCAACTCAGGAAAGCTTCGGCGGCATCTACACCGAAGCCTGGCATTTTGCTAAGCCCGTGATTGGCGGTAAGATTGCGGCGATCGCAGACGTGATTGACGAAGGGCTAAACGGCTTTTTAGTGCAGCAGGAACCGGGGGCGATCGCTGAGCGCATCTGCTATTTATTGCGATACCCTGCTCAAGCTGAGGCTTTGGGCAAAGCGGGACAGCAGAAAGTCAAGGCCTGCTATAGCTGGTCGCAGCTAGCGGAAAAGACGATGGCAGCTTACCATGCAGTGACTTAGAACTCGTTTTTTACCTGAAGATACGTGCAGTCAACTCAGATCTATCAGCTCCTAATCACCCTAACCGATAGCGACCCGGCCATTTGGCGGCGCTGTCAGGTCGAGGCTAGCTGTTCCCTAGCGCAGCTTCACCTAATTTTGCAGGCGGTGATGGGTTGGCAAAATGCGCACCTGCACGAGTTTAGAATTGACGGCGATCGCTACGGCCCGCCGAGTCTGACCGACGACGAGGCTATTCAGGATGAACAGGCTATTGGCCTAAATCAGCTTAGCCTGCCAGCGAACAGCCAGTTCACCTATTTCTATGACTTTGGCGACGGCTGGCTGCACCAGGTTTCAGTTGAAGCAGTTTTATCCCCTGAGCCGCAGCAAACCTATCCTGTTTGCTTGGCAGGCGAGCAGGCCTGTCCGCCGGAAAATAGCGGCGGCATCTGGGGCTATGAGGAACTGCTAGAGCGGCTTAGTGACCCCGAAGATCCTGACTATATGGATCTCTGGGACTGGGTCGGTGGTGATTTCGATCCCAATGCTTTCGACTTAGTGGCTGCGAATCAAAGGCTACAGTCTGCTTAACATTTCTAAATTTTCTACACTAGAGAGTAGTTGTTTACTCCCCTAGTCACCTATGCTGCTCACCCCAGAACAGCGCTATAAGCTTGATCCCTCCAGCGATACCAGCTTTTACGAAATACCTCGCTTTGTTACCCACGTTGATGACAGTTTTATCCAGCAGCTTACCGATCTCTACCGCGATCGCCTGCAGCCTCAGACCCGCATTCTCGACTTGATGAGTAGCTGGGTCTCGCACCTGCCAGAGGACCTCACTTTCGAGCGGGTAGACGGTCACGGCCTCAATGCTGAGGAACTGGCTAAAAACCCCCGGCTAGATCACTACTTCGTCCAAAACCTCAACGAGA
>JAAHIC010000786.1 GCA_010671965.1 Leptolyngbya sp. SIO4C5 | reverse complement strand
GCATCCGGCGGCAGGCCTCTCCGCTGGCCAGATCGCCACCGATCAGCCCACCCACGCCGTCGGCGATCAGCAGCCCGGTGCGGTGGCCCTCCGGCCCAAGTCGATCGCACGCCGCCCAGCAGTCCTCCTGCACGAGCTGTAGGTGACGGAGGACGGCCTGATGGGTGTTGGGCAGCGTGATTAAGGTGACATAGCCGCTTAGAGTTGATAAAATCTGCGCGGCGCCGTGTAGGAGAGCCTCAAGGCTCCAGCCTTCCCAGTCAAGCTGACTGCGCAGTAGCCGGTCTACCTGTCGGCCAATTTTTCCAGACGGCTGAATTAGCTCATCTACGTAAATGCGATAGCCGGAGTCAGAAGGAATGCGCCCTGCTGAAGTGTGGGGCTGATAAAGCAAACCTGACTTTTCCAAAAAACCCATCGCGTTACGGATCGTAGCCGAGCTGACCTTGAGGTCATATTCTTTGGCTAGCGACTTAGAACCGACCGGCTCTGCCGTTTCTACGTAACGACGAATGGTTGCCCACAATATCTGCTGCTGCCGAGTATTGAGTTTTAGCTTAATTGGCATAGGAACATACTAAAGCAAGCCCTTTTTCTATTCTGACTACTTTATCAGATGCCCAAAATCTATCTGTTCGCAGCACAGCTTTGCCGTACAGTTCGTAACACTTAAACAATGCAGGCATCAGATCCGGCAAAAATATTGATTTAACCAGGGTCAGGCTTAAAACTATAGCCGATGAGCTGATAAAGTTTTGCCTCATGCCAAAGCTAGCGGCCCTCGATGACCTAGATGGGCTAACGGCTCATGAGCGAGTAGGCAACGGCTGATGGTTTGGCGTTTGAGCAACGTCAGTCAGGCAAGCACGCGATCGCGTCTATTAGGGCAACACTCACAATTCCTGGTAAATTCAGAAAGTCCCAAACATTCTGATGTTGCTTAGAACCTACAGGTTTTGATCCTGGTTGGTTTCAGCCAGCCCGGATAACAAGTAATCTAAGGATTACAGAGTTATCACTGGATCCCTCAGTATTTTCTATTGGTTTTCGATTGCCTATCTGCAACGTTCAGGGGCTGCGCAGTTTACTTGTTTCGCTACAGCTTACGCTTTTACTCACCTTCGAGCTTTTTTAACTTCAGGTTAAGCAATTATGTCTGACCTTCCCTTTACCCTCGATCAACTCCGTATTCTCAAGGCAATTGCTGCTGAAGGGAGTTTCAAGCGGGCCGCAGATAGCCTGTACGTATCGCAGCCAGCCGTGAGCCTGCAGGTTCAAAATCTAGAACGTCAGCTAGACGTGCCTTTGTTCGATCGGGGAGGACGACGGGCGCAGCTCACGGAAGCCGGACATTTGCTGCTGAGCTATGGCGATCGCATTTTGAGCCTGTGCCAGGAAACCTGCCGCGCTATCGAAGATCTGCAAAGCTTACAAGGCGGGACTTTGATTGTGGGGGCCAGCCAGACCACCGGGACTTACCTGTTGCCCCGCATGATTGGGCTTTTCCGTCAGCGGTATCCCGATGTGGCGGTACAGCTACACGTACACTCAACCCGCCGGACTTCCTGGAGCGTGGCGAACGGTCAGGTAGATCTCGCTATTATTGGTGGAGAAGTTTTGCCTGAGCTACAGGACGTCCTGGAAATCATTCCCTACGCTGAGGATGAACTGGCGCTGATTATGCCGGTCTTTCATCCCTTGGCGGGGCAAGAGGTGATTCAGCGAGAAGATCTGTATAAGCTCAAGTTTATTGCTTTAGATTCTCAGTCTACAATTCGCAAAGTGATTGATCAGGTGTTGTCGCGTTCAGGCATTGAGACCCGGCGCTTGAAAATTGAGATGGAACTCAACTCTATCGAAGCAATCAAGAACGCGGTGCAGTCAGGACTGGGAGTGGCTTTTGTGTCGATCTCTGCGATTGAAAAAGAGCTGCAGATGGGAGTTTTACACCGGGCCAAGATTGAGTCTGTCGTAGTCAACCGCACCCTATCGGCCATTTTCAATCCCAGTCGATATCGCTCTAAGGCGGCTGAAGCCTTTACCAAAGAGATTTTGCCGCAGTTTACCAATCGCGTCTTAGACTTCAGTAAGAATAGCAAGAGCAAAGCAAATGGCACTAAAACTGCCTCCAAGACCGAAGAAACCGTTGAGATGACGGCCACCGTCGCCAATCCTGGCCTATCCCAGTCAAATTCTCAATCTTCCTCTAGCTAACCAATCTTCCTCAACGAAGAAATCCTCATGGAGCTGCACTGCACGCGCCCCAACTGCCCAAAACCGATTAACTCTTTTGCTGACATTGATAATTCTGCTGTCCTGAAGACGGTGCAGCAAAAGTTCTGCGTCAGCTGCGGTATGCCTCTGATATTGGGTAGCCGCTATTTAACGGTCAAGCTGCTGGGCCAAGGGGGCTTCGGTACGGCTTATCTGGCCTGCGATCGCTACACGCCCACAATGCGGCAGTGCGTCGTCAAGCAGTTTCAGCCTGCAGGCGATCTAAGCCCCGATCAGCTCCAGATAGCTCAAAGAGATCTTGAGCTATCTGG
>JAAHIC010000785.1 GCA_010671965.1 Leptolyngbya sp. SIO4C5 | reverse complement strand
ATACTTAGATAGCGTATCTCGATGCCACTCTGATGAAATTGGCCAGGAAACAATCGAGCAGTTGATATAAGCAATTAAGCGCCTGACATAGTCGGCTGCTGCTCGGTCATTCGGATTGACCATACCTAAGTTGAGCCGACTGCCTTCAATTGAAAGCGGCAAGACTTGGTAATATAGGCAAGCCTCAAAGGGCAAAATGCCATCAACTAGAGTAAACATTTGCTTTAAGTCGGCTCTCTGAGCAGCCGGAGACGACTCATTGGCGGAGGATGAAAGCGATAAGTCAGTGGGATTTTCAGGGGCGGTTGGCATGGCAGCGGATGGAGCAACTGAGCCTACTATTATTGTCGAGCCTATGCACCTGCTTCAGGAAGTTGCCATTATTTTTAGGGCAATTCGTAACAGATATCTAAAGATACCCCAAAACTACAGGGGGCAATCGCCGTTCAAACAGCAGCATTGCGTAAGTCCTGAGCAGTTAAATAAAGCTTAGCCCACTCAGAGAGAACTTGTTTAGGTCGTAAATTAAGCTCTTTTGCAACGAGGTCAACGCTCTTTCCGTCCTTGAAAGCACTGAGTAAATGTTGCTGCTGCGGATCGCAAGTAGCAAAGAATTCTTGCCACTGAATTGGCGTCAGGCCCAAATTATGCTCTTTCAAAGATGTTTTGAGCCAGCTATGGACAAGCTGGGGCTGTTCTTTGAGGGTAAAGACGCGGATGGCATGATAGCTAATCTTTTCTCTCAGTCGATAAACCTGCTGGATAGGCATGGCTAACTGCTGAGCGATCATCTCCTGGCTATAGCCCTGCAGATGCAGCTCTAACCACTGGGTTGCTTGGGAATCAAGATGCTCGGATAGATATCGTAAAAACCGCTCTTTCACCTGAGTGCGCGCTGCTTGTTGTTCCACCCAGTCCTGTTGTTCCTGATAGGCTGCCAGGGTTTGAAGATCGAGCAAGCTGAGAGAGCTTTCGTCGTCATTGGTAGCAATTTCATCTGAAATCAGCCGCACTAAGTCATTAGTCGGCACCTGAGTCATGCCGCCTTTTTGAGAGCGTCTGAGGTAGTTGACAAAGCGGTAAACCAATAGCGGCTGGTTACGAATAGGGCGCAGGCAGTATTCTTCAATGCTGGCTAGCATCAGCGTGTTGCGGAGCCGTCGGCTAGACGTGCATTCTGAAATCCAGTCGATTTGCCGCCGCAGATGATTGTCACTCTGCAGCATCTCCTGAATTACTTCCTGCAAAACATCTGTTACGGTCCGCCGCCGATCGCGGCTCAGAGCAATCCAGGTGCGAATCTTGCTGCGGATTAAAAACAGGCTGCCCAAACGCTTAATTAACTGCTGATAGGCCCGTTCGGGGGTTACGTCCCAGTAGCGCTGCTGTAAGATGCGATAGCGATATTCAATCGCCTGCCGGACTACCGCCAGCTCAACATCGCTGTACTGCTCAAAACGCTGCGGGTTACTGCCAATAAGCCACTGGGTAACCGCTGCATGTACGGCGGGAGTTTGATTGGGATAATCTTTCTGTAGGCGTGATTGCCACTTATGCGTCAGGTCTTCAGCCAATGGCATTCGTAAGCAACCCCCAACTCTCCAATACAACCGCAGGTAGACATGGCTCTCCAGCCTCAATGCAAACGGTATTTTGCATTTAATCCTACCAGCAGGCTGCTGTAGCAGACTACATAATAAGAAATTCGGAGACTATCTGCGCCTCCAACCTGGGCTTAGCCCTTGCTGGTCTGCTGCTTTTCCAATGTGTAGACCAATTGCTGCAGCGTCTCAGTCAGGATATTAAGCTGTGCTAAGGAGCGGTCTTGATTCTCAACTAGCGTCTGAATCGCGTCTGTTAGGGCAAAAATCTGATAGCCCTGCTGTTGAGTTTGCTGAGCGATCGCATCTACCCGTTCAGATAGGCAATTGATTGTTTCTGTCCCGGCTAATACCGTTTCGCCAATCTTCTGAATTATCTGATCGCTCTGACTCAAAATAGCTGCTCCACTCTAGTTCAGTGGTCTTCATAATACCCCTTCTGTTTGCTAGCAGCTTCACTCAGGCGGGAGACTGTAGTGCATTTGTTTCTAACCACCTAAAAACGGAACCAATTGCCTCAGACAGCGTCTAGAGGGCTAAGATTACCAAGCTTTTGAGCAGGTGCTAAGCCAAATTCAACTTAAACGGCATTGCCTTTCCCAATCTGCAAAAACAGGTTGCTTAATCAACACTGCCTTCACGGAAACTTTATAAAACAGGGCTATTTGTTCAGTATTTTGCGAAGATTGTCAGAATCTTCCTTTCGGTGCTATCTCAACTCCAAGCAGAGTTTGTAACGTCGTAGGTAATCGCGTCTAAATCCATTTGTACACTGCACTTCTGTGCTGCAGCCCATGACTCAATCGTCTAATCTGAGAGCATCGAAGCCAGTTTTTCCTATAGCTAGGCCATGATGGCCTTCGCGCCGCCACCCACCGACGCGATGAACGACTCGTCGGCATCGAATCGGAAGCGAGCCAGCGTGGGATCCTGCGCGTCGGCGGGTG
>JAAHIC010000784.1 GCA_010671965.1 Leptolyngbya sp. SIO4C5 | reverse complement strand
TTGAGTATACCGAGGGCTGCGCTTCCGTGAGAAAATAAGGGGGAGAATAGGAGCTTTCATGCCAGTTGCATTCAACGCTCTGCTACAGGGGCTACTAGGCGCTTCTAGCCTACTGATCGGCGGCCTGCTTGGAGCCTACTGGCAGCCTAGCCGGGTATTTTCGGCAGCCATTATGGCCTTTGGCAGCGGCACGCTGCTATCGGCGATCGCTTTCGATATTTCGCTGCCAGTTTACCAACTCAGCGGTTTTTGGCCCCTGCTGGTGGGCTTTTTGATTGGGGGCACTCTCTTCACCGCCGTCATCAGCTACATCGACCAGCAGGGCGGCTTTCTGCGCCATCCTTCCTCCTCTCGTCGCTTTCTATACCATCAGCGGCAAGAAGAAACCTCAGAAATTCTCGATCGCATTTCCCACGTAGAAATTTTGCATACCCTCTCTCCAGCAGAGATGCAGGCAATTATTCCGCTGCTCAAACCGCTTTCAGTAGAAGCCGGCACCCTCATCTGTCAAGAGGGAGCACCGGGAGATGCGCTGTTTTTGATTGTCACGGGCGAGGCACAGATTATTAAAGGTCAGCAGCTTTTAGCGCTGCTTGGTCCCGGCGAGATGTTCGGTGAGATGGCGCTGCTGACCGGCGAAGAGCGATCGGCCAGCGTCGTTGCCGGAACCTCAATGGAGCTATATGAGCTAGACAAGGTCGATTTTGACGCCATGCTGGAGCGATCGCCTCAGCTAGCCAGTGGTCTCAGCCGCATTTTAGCGAGGCGACTGCGAGATACGACACAGACTACGCTGCGCAGCCTCGAAACAGATGGCACCTGGCGGCGACAGGTCTTAGACAGCGTTGAGATTGACCTGCCCCTGCCAGAGCAGCAGGCCATGCTGCTGCAGCTCACCAAAAACACTGCCCCCCTCGCCATTTTGGTGGGCACCTTGATTGACAATATTCCAGAGTCGGCGGTGCTGGGGCTAACGGCAAATAGCTACGAAATGGGCGGTTCGTTCTTGATGGCCGTCTTTATTTCTAATATTCCAGAAGCGCTCTCTAGCTCGACGGGGATGCGACAGGCCGGAACCTCAGTAGGCCGGATTTTAACGCTGTGGATTGGGGCAGTCGTACTAAGCGGCCTCATGGCCCTGTTGGGCAGCTTGCTTAGCAGCGTTGCTTCCAACCTGGTGATTGCCATCGCTCAGTCTATTGCGGGTGGAGCTATCCTAGCGATGCTAGCCAGCACCATGATGCCAGAAGCCTATGAGCTAGGCGGCGGCTCGGTTACCTTCTCTACGATTACCGGATTTCTAATGGGCGTTTGGGTAGCTTCCCCTTCTCTGTAAGCTATGGCGTTCAAGCTACGGCACCAAGCCAAACTCTTTGAGGGCGGGTACAAAGTTGCGGTTTTCATGGCTGGGGCGGCTGAGCTTGATCAGAGCAAAGCGCTGGGATGGGCTGAGAGTCTGCCACTGCTGCGCCGAGATTTCTGCTTTGACGCTAGCAGCCTGAGCCTGAACCGACTCTGGAACCTGCGCCGCTAGCCAGGCGGGCTGGGGATCTATTGGCAAATCTTTAGCAGGCGCACCGTTGTAGTGAGTAACGAGCTGCTGGAGCTGCTGCCGATAGTCGGCAATCTCAATGGGGGTAGAGCAGGGCTGCTGTGTCAGCGATCGCCGCTCGGCGGCGCTGAACTGGTGCCAGTGGGTCAGCTTCAGCTTGACACCACACATATCTAGCTTCATGCGCACCTGCATGGGAATGCAGCGCAGCGATTCAACAAAATCAGACTCAAAGGCAAAAAAGGCAGATTCTTCCACGGGCATATGCATCTCTGACAAAACTGTTTGATTAGGCAAGTGTCTGGAGGCAGGAAACTTCAACGGCGATCGCAGTCAAACCAGGTCTGCTGAGTTTCATAACTCAGCCACAGATTAGCTATGGCCAATACGATCACTTTGAGCAGGAAAGATTAAGTTATATTACTAGCGAGAGCTGAGGGACTAATAATATTGAGAGTCACTCGGAGTTCTTCAGGAAAAGGGGAAGCGCTCAAACGCCTATAGAGAAAGCAGCCTACCAAATCTAACCAGCGGTAGAGCAAAGAAGTTTACAAAGTTTACTATTCTTGACTAGGAAGAAAAGTTGCGCGAAACTAAACGAACGATTAAAGCGATCGCTCATTAGGATAATAAAATCCATAACTTTTTTAACCATTTTCAAGACAAAGTTTGAAGAAAAGTTAGCAGTACTTTACTCAAATTCGGGCTCATCCTGGGCGATAAAGCGTCGAGATTCTGCTCGCAGGCATTGATAGTTTCATCTAAAGAATTCAGAGGTTAGGGCTTGATGGAAACGCTGGAATTTGTCATCTATCCTGATGGTCGGGTCAAGGAAATGGTTACCGGCATCGTAGGCTCCTCTTGTGCTGAAGTTACAGCCGCAATCGAGGAAAAGTTAGGTCAGGTGCTCAGTCAGCAGCAAACCTCTGAATATTACGCTCAGGCCCAGCGGCAAACTGTTGAAGCTGCGTCTGAAGCCCAAGTTTCTTTCAGCCAGTGG
>JAAHIC010000783.1 GCA_010671965.1 Leptolyngbya sp. SIO4C5 | reverse complement strand
GTGCAAGTCGGCTATGACGTATCTGGAGAAGGCGATTCCCCTCAGGATGTGTGGGTGGATGTGCCAGATTTTGCCGAGCAAGCCGATAGAGTGCTGCAAGGGCAGGAGCCAGAACTTAGCGTCAGCGGTTACAGAGATGAACTGGAAGCATTGACAGAGAGCAGCCCGCAAGAGGATGCACAGCCTATTCGCTCTCCGGACGAGCCAAAACCAGTACAACCGGAACCCGAAACAGCAGCGCCGCCAGAGTCAGAGGAAACTCCTCGTATCGGTGGCTGGAAGCAGCAGCGAGGTAAGGCCGAGAAACAGGTCGGTAAGTTTCTCGAAGAAGCTGGCCTTTCTGAGGCAGTGATGGCCGATGAAGAGTTTTATCTCAAGGTCGAGAACGAGCCATACATCCCGCTGAACATTGAGCGCCATGATGACCAGCTCCTGCTGTATCACACGCTGACTGAGAACGGGGATGCTTTTATTGATTCGGAGATGGTCTTCAACCTGTCAGATGAGGGCAGCTTGAGCTTAGCTGAGACTGCTGTAGGCGGGCCTTTTGGTGAGACGCGAAACCAAGATCGCTCGTTTGCAGGCATCTTTGCTCAAAACATGAGGGAGCAGGGCTTTGCAGCAGCGGCTAGGGCCATGCAGCAGCCGGAGTCAGAGGTAGAAACCGTCCAGCCAGAAACCGAAGTAATAGCTGAGGTGGCTGCCTTTGAACCAGAGCTGGAGCCGCCAGATCCAGAGGCAGAAGTCGTTGCTGCACCAGAACAGACTACTTCAGAGACTACGAGTCAAGAACCAACTGAGCCGGAGCCACAGCCGGGAGAGGCCAGTGAACTGGTTACTGAAGCTGAAGCCTTTGACTATCAGCAAACGCTGGCGCAACTGCGCTCCGATGCCCAAGCTCTGCCAGAGGCCCAGCGTGAAAACCTGATGAGCGCGATCGCCGCTGTTGAGCAGGAGATGAGTCAGCCAACCGGGGCCAAAGCTGAGTCAGTCGAAGAAGAAGTCCCGGCCAGTGAGTTTGTCCAGGAAGCGATCGCCCAGAATGAGCCAAGCCTGGATGAGGAACTTGCTGAACTACTCGATGACTCGGAAGCAGTCACAGTTGAGGAACTGCGTGACTGGTATAAGTCAGCGAGAGCCTTGGGCCGCTCTGAAGAAGATTTAGAGCAGATTACGCAGCTCGGTAAAGCCGTCAAGACTGGAGAAGTGAGCGGCTTGAATCAGACAGCAGCCAAACAGATGCGAAGCGACCGCGCAGAGTTTGACGCTCAGGCTGGGCTGGGCCAGGGCGTTGCGGCTAATGCGCGGCGTTTTGTTCAGTCTGCTTTACAGGTGGGCTTAGCTCATCAAGACCAGGAGGGCACTCTTCAAGCTGATGGCAGAATCTATCAGGTCAAGCAGAAAGACAGCCTGATTAGCGTCACCAACAAACGAACCGGCGGTGGTGTGGTTGCTGATGGCAACGAAATTCTCAAGGTGTCAGATCTAACTGAAGGCGATCGCCGCCGCTGGATGAAGTTGGGGGCCAAGTCACCGCAGGAATTGAGGGGACAACCGCCTCAAGCGCCATCAAGAAACCGCGAACAAGATAAAGGTATGGAGCTGGGATAGTGATTGATGAACGATAAAACTTTTCTGCTGGCGTTAGTTGTGATTGCGGTAGTTTATGCAACATTACCGCTGCTTTTACCTGTAAGCGAAAATCATTCTTTTACTTTCGACTTAGGTGAGATTGTCTGCATGGCAATTTCGCTAGCTTATCTATATGAAGCCGTTAATACTAAGCGCGGCATTAGGCCGCGTGAATTGAAAAGCATGTTTAGAAACCGCTGCATCCTGTATGCCGCAGCTGGGATTGCTCTAAAGATTTTAGGCAGCTTTAGTTTTGCCTAAGATTGAAAGCTTTCAATCCAGTTAATCACAACTCTGGAAATCCAAAAGGCAAAGGCTGCACCTGAGACAGTCAGAGCAATTGGCACTCTACTTCTGCGTCCTTGATAATAAGCATAGGCTGCATAGATAGCGAATCCAATAGCAATCAGTTTAACCAGTATCATGCTGTGGCTGAGGAATCTATATCTCTTTCAATAATTATAGTTAAAATCCCTATTGTTTAAGAATAAAGTTATTAGAGAAATCTAAGATGATGTGTGTACTATATCGATATAGTTATTTGAGCTAAGCACAAGGCTATTGCTAGATAGATCAAAAAACAAAACATTTGTTATGGACAATGTTTTTGACTAGAAATTTCTAGATGCTATGCTAGTAATCTTTCTGTCTTATACGCGGGTGTTATAGCCTATGCCTCGTTATCAGAATCGGAGCCAAACAGCGTCTGAGCCAGCGTATCCTCAACCCCAATCTTATTCCAGGGAACTTGAGCGGCGTCTGCGGCAGTGTCAGGGTGATAGCCTAGCTGCCCTAAAGGACAAGGTAAAGCTAGAACAGTCGATGTATTTGAGTATCACTCGAAATTGGAGCGAGAATGACGAGGCAATCTAAACCGTTGACCGGCAAAGCGCTGCTACAGAAAGCGCAAGAACTTTCCCA
>JAAHIC010000782.1 GCA_010671965.1 Leptolyngbya sp. SIO4C5 | reverse complement strand
AGCTGAAGACAGGTTCCACCCGGATGCCAATAATTTTTGAGGGCCGCACTACCATATATTCCCCCGGATTAATTTTGGGCACGGGTACGCTGATGAAGTCATCCGAGCTGGCTTTGGGCATCAGCTCTAGCGTCGAGCGCTATTAGAACCAAACGAGACGAGAGAATTGCGCTATCTAAGGCAGATTGTTTGTTTCCTGATGGGCTTAGGCTTGGTCATTGCTGTAGCAGGTGGCCGGGGCCTAGCGACAGCGCCCTTGCAGCCCGTTGCCTTTACGGTGGCTGAGACTGAAGCGATCGCCTCTTTGGGCTACGACGAACAGCTTTGGGGGAGTGAAGCAGGGCCGGGAGACTGGCGATCGCTGCTGCAGGCCATTGACCACAGCCTCGGCTACCTGGAGACACCCCAAGCCGCTGCCGCTTACACCGACCATCCGGTAGCCGGTATTACCCGCGATCGGGTGCGCCGTAGCCTCAGACGTTTCCGGCAGCTAGTGCGCACCAGCCCCACCCCTGCAGCCCTACAGGCCGCTGTTGAGCGGGAGTTTGTCCTATATCAGTCTGTGGGACACGATGGCGCTGGCACAGTTGACTTTACCGGCTATTTTGAACCCACCTATACCGCCAGCCGGGTGCCGACTGCGGAATACCGCTACCCGCTCTATCGCCGTCCCCCCAGCTTGGAAACCTGGACGCTACCCCATCCGGCGCGAGCAGCGCTAGAGGGCCGCGACGGCCTGCAGGGATCTCAGGGACCACTGCGGGGACTAGAGCTGGTATGGCTGCGCGATCGCCTAGAGGCGTTTTTGATTCAGGTGCAGGGGTCAGCGCGGCTGGAGCTGACAGATGGCACCCAGATGACCGTGGGCTATGCTGGCCGCACTGAATATGAATACACCAGCATTGGCCGCGCCCTGATAGAGACAGGCAAGGTGCGAGAAGAAGACCTCACTCTGCCCGTTTTGCTTGACTATTTTCGCCAGTTTCCGGCTGAACTCGATACCTATTTGCCCCGCAACCAGCGCTTCGTCTTCTTCCGCGAAACCTACGGCTCACCCCCCATCGGCACCCTATCGGTACCCGTCACTGCTGGCCGCTCTATCGCCACCGATAAGTCCCTCATGCCTCCCGGCGCGCTGGCGCTAATCAACGTAGCTCTGCCCTGCCGTCAAGCAGACGGCACTTGGGGAGCCGCAGTCACTAGCCGCTACGTTTTAGATCAAGATACCGGCGGCGCGATTCGCGGTGCTGGCCGGGTTGACCTGTTTGTCGGCACAGGCCCTGATGCGGGCGATCGCGCCGGTCTAATTAATACGCCAGGACAGCTCTACTATCTGCTGCTCAAAGACGATTAGCCGATGTTCGCTAGGCCAGGCGCGACAAGGCGCACCCTCTGGGAAACGAAATTCGGATGGTATACTAGCAAAACTGTCTTGTGGAGTGACCTGCTGAGAAACACCCCCGTTGCCATCTGAATTAGACGCGTTAACCTGGTGAGAGAGGCGCTACTGCCTTCGTCAAAGAACCAAGCAATCTTGGCAAAACTAGCTTCGGGGTTTGGGTGCGCGAATCGAGCTGGGCCAACCGGATTCCGAATGGAAACCGTGGCTGTCACCTGCTGAGACGTCTATGGATACCCCCTTTGAGATTACGCTTCAAATCGTTCTGACCGTCCTAGCCGGGATTAGTGCTCAGGTAGTGGCAGAACGGCTGAAGGTGCCTAGCATTATTTTTCTGCTCGCTTTCGGTATTCTACTGGGACGAGATGGTTTCGGGATTATTCATCCTGAATTTTTAGGCATTGGGCTAGAGGTGATCGTAGCTCTCAGTGTTGCCCTGGTTCTGTTTGAGGGGGGGCTGAGCCTGGAGCTGAAGGACTTAGGCCGCGTTTCTGGCAGTCTGCGAAATTTAGTCACCTTTGGCATTTTTATCACCCTGGTGGGCGGCGGCATGGCGGCCCACTGGCTGAGCGAATTTCCCTGGCCGATTGCCTTTCTCTACGCTTCGCTGGTAGTCGTCACCGGGCCAACCGTGATTAACCCGCTGCTGCGACAGGTCCCCGTCGATCGCCAAGTAGCAACACTTTTAGAAGGGGAAGGGGTCCTCATCGATCCGGTGGGGGCGATTTTAGCCGTTGTTGTTCTAGATATTATTCTCAACGGCGATGCTGACCCGCTGGCGGTGGTCAGCGGCCTGCTAGCGCGCTTGGGGATTGGCGCGCTGATTGGCGCTCTGGGCGGTTCACTGATTGGTATTTTCCTGAAGCGGGCCAGCTTTTTAACTGAAGAATTGCGGAACCTGGTGGTTTTAGCCGGACTCTGGGGCTTGTTTGGCCTCGCCCAGTCCATTCGCGATGAGTCGGGGTTGATGGCAACGGTTGTCGCCGGAATTGTCGTCCGGGCCTTGTCTGTACCCGACGAGCGGCTGCTGCGGCGGTTTAAGGGTCAGCTCACCATTTTGGCCGTATCGGTTTTGTTTGTGCTGCTGGCGGCTGATTTGTCGATCGCCAGTGTCTTTGCCCTAGGACAGGGAGCCGTATTGACGGTGCTGGCGCA
>JAAHIC010000781.1 GCA_010671965.1 Leptolyngbya sp. SIO4C5 | reverse complement strand
TAAACATATTCTCATGCAAGTACCGACGCTCTTCCGATCTATTCTAAACTCACTCATTAAGCTGTGGCAGTCCAAATGTTACAGCCGTTCACACAGACTCAAAAACCTAGCAGCCCCTGAAGGTGCTACCAACACCAACAGGAGCCTAAACCCCCCAAACTCACACGCAGTTCGGGCAGGTCTAGGGGCGATTTTACCCTTAGCCACCCTATTTTGCGCTGCAATTTTGTGGGGTGGCTATGTTTTTGGGTTCTGGGGATAGGGGAAAGGCAGGAGAAAAGTCAGAAGTCAGAAGGCAAAGGGCAGAAATTAAGCGGCGGGGTGATACAGGCTGAGAGTCCTTCACTTCATCGTTCTGCCTTCATCCTTCATCCTTCACTTTCCGCCTTTCCCCTCCCAGACTCAAACTCACTCAAGGAGTAAAATTCCATGTTTCAAGAAAGCCACGTCAGCGATCGCCCGTCCTGCGCGATCGCCCCGCCTGCTCATGAATCATCTGACTCTGGCGATCAGGTGCGCATCCTCATGTATGGCCCCTGGCCCTGCGTGCGGCTAGAGATTCACCGCCTGCACGTCCTGGGCTATGCCGAAGCGATCGCCTGGAGCAAGCCCATGCCCACCGATAAGCCTGGTGAAGTGAAGGTCATCCTCACTAAACGCTGTCGGTTGGACTAAGGGGGACGGCGAACAGGTCAGTAAAGGCTAATAGGGCAAGGCGATCGCGCCACTTTCATTCTCCGACCGCGATCGCCGACCGCTTCTACCTGCCATTCCCTACGATGCCAGCGCCGCCGTAATCGCGTCCACCACCCGCGCCACCGGCATCACCTCCAGCGTGCTTTTCAGCCCCTGTCCCTTGGGCACGATCGCCCGCTTAAAGCCCAGTTTCGCCGCTTCCTTCAGCCGCAGCTCCATCTGCGATACAGGCCGCACCTGCCCCCCCAGGCCCACTTCGCCAATCAGCACCGTGTAGGGATCCACCAGGCGATCGCGGAAACTTGCCACCACCGCGATCGCCACGCCCAAATCGGCGGCGGGTTCCCCCACATTCAGCCCCCCCGACGACGCTACATAGGCATCCAGCTTCGACAGGGGAATTCCTACCCGTTTCTCCAGCACCGCCAAAATTTGTAGCAGACGGTTGTACTCAATCCCCGTAGTTGAACGTCGGGGTGAGCTGTAGCTAGTCGGACTCACCAAAGACTGCAGTTCCACCACCAGAGGCCGTGTCCCCTCACAGGCCACAATCGTGGCAATCCCCGGCACTACCTCATCCCGGTTGCCCAGAAACAGCTCCGACGGGTTGCGCACCTCCTCCAGCCCCCGATCTACCATCTCAAACACCCCCAGCTCATTCGTCGCCCCAAAGCGATTTTTCACCGAGCGCAGCAGGCGGTGACTGGCAAAGCGATCGCCCTCAAAATACAGCACCGTGTCTACCAAATGTTCCAGCACCTTCGGCCCCGCGATCGCCCCTTCCTTCGTCACGTGGCCCACAATAAACAGGCTAATACCCTCTCGCTTGGCCACCTGCATCAGCGCTGACGTACATTCCCGCACCTGAGACACTGACCCCGGTGCTGAGGTGAGCTGACCATAGTACAGCGCCTGAATACTATCAATCACCGCCACCTGAGGCCGGAGAGACTCTAGCTCCATCAGGATAGTTTCCAGGTCAGTTTCGGGCAGGAGGTAAAGAGAAGAGGGAAATGAGGCAGGTGAGCCTTCATTCTGTTTTGAATTTTGAATTTTGAATTTTGAATTTCCCCCTCCATCTCCCCTCCCTTCCTTATCATCTCCACCTCCCCCTTCTTCCCCAATGCCTAGCCGCTGCGATCGCAGCTTCACCTGCTGCCCAGATTCCTCAGCACAGACATAGAGCACCGGGAAAAAGCGAGCGAGCTGATTGGCAACCTGCAGCAGCAGCGTCGATTTACCAATCCCCGGATCACCCCCTACAAGGGTGAGCGAACCTGGAACAATGCCGCCGCCTAAAACGCGATCGAGTTCTTGGTAGCCAGAGCTGAGGCGGGCTTGGGGATGATCTTGGACCTGGGCTAGGGTTTGGGATAGCCGGGGCTGGGGATCTGACTTGGCAGCGCGGGAAGCGGAACGCGATCGCCTCGCGGTTGTGGAACTAGCGACGGCGCTTTCAGCCGCGATCTGTTCAACCAGGGAATTCCAGCTATTGCAGACCGGGCAGCGACCAAAGTATTGGGAAGATTCAGCCCCACATTGATTACAGACGTAAACGGTGCGAGATTTTGGCATAAGCTATAAAACTGATAAAAGCGACTCAACCCCAGGGCAAAACAGCAACATTAATTTACAGAAACATAAGGATTTCTAAAGAAAAGTACGCCTTTTTTAGCAAATGACTTAGCGCTTTCTAACGATATTTTTGCTGGATCCAGGTAGGTAATTGAGGAATCTTAAAAAAGCTTGAAAACACCTTATATAGGGCGTTATCAATAGTTAAATATCGAACATAATGATTTATGATCTTAATAAACTTTTAGTACAGTGATATTAAGATCATAAATCATTATGTTCGATATTTAACTATTGATA
>JAAHIC010000780.1 GCA_010671965.1 Leptolyngbya sp. SIO4C5 | reverse complement strand
TGGCAAAAACCGTGAGAGTACTCCATAAGTGGGTACTGACCGCATAGGCTTGTCGCCATAATCTTGCGGAATGGGTGGCGCATCATGGGAAAAGAAATAGACCTGCTCGAAGTGAATGTCCTGGAGGAAAAAGTCACGAACAGCCTCTGCATCTCGTTTGGCATATTTGAGCGGCTTTAGGTTGTCATAGTCATTGATGCCGATACAGATAGCCCAGTTTTTGCCCATTGCGCTAAAGAAGGCGGTTTAACCGAGGAGGAGTCGTTTTTAGCCTAATGGCAGGATTCGGGGAACGGCAAGGAATATCCATCTATTTTCAAAAAATGGCGCGATCGCGTAATGCGCGAGAGGAAAAAGGATCTAGAGCACAGCACAAAAGTACTATAGAGAAAAGAGCTATTGAAGAGTCCACGCCGAGGAGCAGACAACACGAAAACCGAGGAAGCTGTACCTGAGGTCCGGGGAGTACCTGTCCCGAGACGCCGAACGACAGTACCAAGGATCGTTGCCCCACGAACCACCGCGCACCGGCCGGGCATTACTCTCACCAGAGGATATCCAGGCACTACCATCATTGCGAGCCTCTTCGGAAGTCTTGTACCCATAATCCCGACGACACCATTCATAGACATTGCCATGCATGTCATAAAGGCCAAAGGCATTGGCTAGGAAAATTCCAACGGCTGTCGTTTGCGCTCGATATTCTCCTTCTGGTTCGTTTTTGTAAGTGGAGTTACCGTCGTAGTTGGCCAGCTCTGTGGTGATGGTCTCGCCAAAAGTGAAGGGTGTTAATGTTCTAGCACGGCAGGCATATTCCCATTCTGCTTCACTGGGGAGTCGGCAAATGCGTCCGGTATGCTGTGAAAGGCGATCGCAAAATTCGACGGCATCATACCAAGTGATCTGTTCAACCGGTCTATTACTTCCCTTAAATCGGGATGGATCTAGATCTAAATCACGATTCACTTTGTCAAAATCGGCAACAGCTTGCCACTGGGCCTGGGTGACTGGATACTTGCCCATCCAAAAAGAGGAAACTGTAACTGGGCGCAGAGGAGATTCATTCTCTTCATGGCCTTCCTCTGCATTAGATGAACCCATTTGAAAGGTGCCTTCCGGAATCAGCCTTAAATCGAGCGTGACTGACTCACTGAGCGTTTCCGTGCGGAATTCCGTCTGTTGACGTTGCTGATCAATGACTTCACCCCGATTATTAACGGTTACTGTGTCAAATGACACGGTGGTTCCCTCCTTGCTTTCTGGCGTTAACTCTGGGAGAGACGTATCTACAGATGACTGCAGTACTGCTCGTCCTAATAACATAGCCCCCGTCCCCGCCCCAGCAAAGCCTGCAATTTGAATGAATCGTCGGCGTGACAACGGAACGTGCAGAAGAGGAAGCCTACCGTTTTGGCGGTGCGGTGCCCTCGCCGGTCGCTTCGGCCCGGTAGGGGTAACTGGCGGCGATGTGTCTTTTGGCGGGATAGGCATTGGCTCAACCGGAGAAGCGGGACGCTCTGATCGACTTGCGGCAGAAGACTGTGGTGGTGTTGCTGTCTTGGTGGAAGCAGATTCTTCTCTCAGTCGGTCCACCCGTCGAATGCCAGCAATGGCATCCGGGTCGCCCGGGGAAACCACCGAAACCCGAATCCATAGCTGTTCGGCCAGGTCAAAGTCTTTAGCCTGTTCAGCCCGAAACGCCTCTAATTTCAATGTTTCTGCATCCCGCACCGTGGCGCTGCGAGGCAAGAGAATCAGATGATATTTGCTGGCCGGTTCGACAATGGCATAGGGGGTCTGCAAAGGTTTCTGATACTGGCGGTTGAGGGTAGGGACCTGATAGCGCAGATGTTGATAGAGTCGCTCAACCGTGGCGCAGTTGCCTTCTCCTTGCAGACGCAATCCCTGCAACAGGGCATAGGTGAAGGAGCCATGCTGAATCGGTGGTGTTTCAATTTCATAAGAGCGTTCATGCGGGCTACAGGAAAATAGCGTCACCACGCCTTTCTGCATCTCGTGGCCAACCCCGAGTCCTGAGCGATTGGCGCTGCGACAGGCATCAAT
This sequence comes from Leptolyngbya sp. SIO4C5, assembly GCA_010671965.1. Taxonomy (GTDB): domain Bacteria; phylum Cyanobacteriota; class Cyanobacteriia; order Phormidesmidales; family Phormidesmidaceae; genus Sphaerothrix; species Sphaerothrix gracilis. Next base: position 508 of record JAAHIC010000780.1, on the reverse strand, counting down.
CAACAGCACTACATTATCGGCCCCGCAGCGCCGTAGCCGTTCGCTGACATAACTTAGCGGAATTGCCGTGCGCTCCACATCCCCTGGATCTGCATCCAGCGGCATCAGATAGTCGCGATTTTCATGACACATTCCGTGCCCAGCAAAGAAGAACCAAAAGTTATCTCCGGTTCGCAAAAAAGGCTTCTCAAAGCGCACCCGCAAGAAGCGGTGTAGCGTGCCATAGGTCGGCCTCGAAGAGAGCGGCGGACCGTAATCCTGCGGAATCGGCGGAGCGTTCTCACTGAAGTAATAGACCTGCTCAAAGCGCAACTCCCCTAGAAAAAAGGCTCCCATCGCCTCGGCATCCCGCTGGGCACAGGTTAAATCCTGCAGGTTGTCGTAATGACTAATCCCAATGGCGATCGCCCAGTTTCTACTCATTACGATGGAGCGACAAGCGCTGCCGCTGCACGGGTACGACGTCATCGAATCGCACGAGCGCGAGGCGGCCGCCGAGCTGGCGCGC
>JAAHIC010000078.1 GCA_010671965.1 Leptolyngbya sp. SIO4C5 | reverse complement strand
ATCCGGCTGTTCTCAGCGAGCGCCTAGGGCAAGGAATTGAAACGGCCAAGAAAAAAGTGCCGATGGTAGATTTGCCGCTGGGCGCTACCGAAGACCGAGTTTGCGGCACCATCGATATTGAAAAAGCCCTCTCTGAGGGGGTGAAAGCTTTTGAACCGGGCCTGCTGGCTAAGGCTAATCGCGGCCTGCTGTATGTCGATGAGGTCAACCTACTAGACGATCACCTCGTAGACGTGCTGCTCGACTCCGCCGCCTCTGGCTGGAATACCGTGGAGCGCGAAGGCATTTCCATTCGTCACCCGGCTCAGTTTGTCCTGATTGGCTCCGGCAACCCCGAAGAGGGCGAACTGCGCCCGCAACTGCTCGATCGCTTTGGTATGCACGCTGAAATTCGTACGGTCAAAGAGCCAGAACTGCGGGTTCAGATCGTGGAAGAGCGCTCTGAGTTTGATCGCGATCCAGAGGCTTACCTGGCGGAGCATCAAGAGCCACAGGCTGATCTACAGCAGCGGCTAGTCAGTGCTCAGGAACAGCTCAAGGCCGTCAGCATCGATCATGACTATCGGGTCAAAATTTCTCAGATCTGCTCAGAGCTAGACGTAGATGGTTTACGGGGTGACATCGTTACCAACCGGGCGGCCAGAGCGCTAGCGGCTTATGAAGGTCGCAGTGAAGTGACCGTAGATGACATTGGCCGGGTAATTGCCCTCTGTCTGCGGCACCGCCTACGCAAAGATCCGCTGGAGTCAATTGACTCAGGCGACAAGGTTGAAAAAGTCTTCCGACAGGTATTCGGCCTGCCCGAACCAGAACCTGCCGCCAACGGCAGACAGCCAGCAGGGGTACGCTAAACATCACATGGCGCAGCGAATTCTGGGCCTAGACCCAGGACTAGCCATTCTGGGCTTTGGCGTCCTGGACTGTGAATGTTCCAGTCAGCTAGGGGAGTCCAGTACGGCTATTCTTGACTTTGGCATTATTGAAACGCCTGCCAAAACAGCGGTAGGCGATCGCCTCTGCATTATTTATGACGATCTCCACAGCCTAATTGATCAGTGGCAGCCCGATTTAATCTCTATTGAAAAGCTGTTTTTTTATCGCATGGGCAACACAATCCTGGTGGCCCAGGCCAGAGGCGTAATTATGCTCGTTCTGGCCCAGCAGAAAACCCCTTTTGTGGAATTTACCCCGGCCCAGGTAAAACAGGCGCTGACAGGGTATGGCAATGCCGATAAGCAGGCCGTACAGGAAGCAGTTGCCAGAGAACTGTTTTTGGAAAAGATTCCTCGGCCCGACGATGCGGCAGACGCCTTGGCCTTGGCTTTGGCTGCCTGGTTCCAAAGATAGACTTACAATTGCCAATAGCCGTTTTAGCTATCTGCATAACATCCAGTCACGCAAACACATGGGACGTAACGCAAAACTTCGCCAGCAACGACGCCAAGAACGCCAGGGAGATTCGGCAGCAACGGTTGAAAATAGTCCTTTATTTCGTCAGCCCCGCAAGAAAACTCAGCTAGAAGTAGCGGCTTTGCCTCAGCCCCAATCCCAAGCACCGGCAAACAAATCTTTCTTCGGCAAGCTGTTCTCGCGATCGCGGTCAGATCAATCCGCCTCTTTGGTTTCCGCTGCCGATGAAATGGATCGCTTTTTCGCCACTTATCAGCAGTGGTTAGGCGCGATCGCCTGGGAAGGCTATCAGACTCTAGGCCCAGGGCTGCTCTTGGCTGTCAATACAGCTCAGCAAACTGTCCAGGTGGAATACCTGTCGCGGAAGCTGCTGAAACGGTACTTTCCGCCAGAGTCCCTAGAATCGGCCCAGACAACCCTCAAGCTGTGTGACTTTGACGAGGAGATAACCCTGGCTTACACCACTCAGGCTGGAGAAATGATGCTGGGTTCACCGCGATCGCCCGCTCCCCTGCCCGCTGAGTGTCATCGGCTTTGGCAGGCCAATGAGCTGGTCATGCCCGACCTGGATCAGCCTGACGAGGATAGCTAACACAACAAAGGCACCGCAAACTCGCGCGGTGCCTTTATGCAATCAGCCTGCAAAGGCTATTACGAATTTTGCTTCACAACCGGGGTAATACCCTGGCGCTCTAGGCAAGCCTGAAACTCTGACTCGGCCTGGCTGATTTCGTATTCGCTATAGTCTTCTTTGAGATCAAAAACACGCTCTAGGTAGTCATTGCCGAACTTGTCTAAAGCCCGCTGCAAGTCGCCTTTGGTGAGCTGCTGAGGTAAACACTTGGCGATCGCGGATACATCATTACCGCTAGGATCGACAAAATCATTCGTGGCAGCCTGAGCCGGTAGTGCCTGTAGCCATACCGTCATCAGTAAAACAGCCGCTACGGCCCAGCGGCTTAGCTGTTGCAAAGTTTGCTTAAAAGTTTGCATAAGAAATTTCCGTTTAACAACTTTTCTAGCTTTGCAAATATTCATATTTTCAGCTTCCCCCTAAAGAAGGGCCTCAGCCAGAAGTTGATCTCAGCCAGTAGAGGGAATATTGGCGCGCTAAGACTGAGGCGGCTGCTTGTGAGACAGTCCCAGCATGGGTAAAGGAGGACGGGCTGAGCGATCGGGCAGGTAGCGCACTGGCGATCGCTCAGTGAATCTGACTGGCCGGCGCTGACTACGCCACCAGTGCCAAGCCAAAGCACCGCCGCTGGCGGCTAAACCAAAGATGAGGAGTGACCCACTACTTTCGAGGCCGCCTAAAACAGCATCAACTAGACCTGCCGTAAAAATGAAGCTAACGACTGGCTCTCGCCGATAGGCCAGTCTCAGTAATCGTGAAAACGAATGACTCATGAGTAAATCACACTGAAATACTGTTTCTGAAGCGACCTATTAACTCACTGATGTCTTAAAGCTGGCGCTGACTAATGCAGTCCTAACCAAGCGAGTACGCCTTTTCCGGTAATAAACTCAATCAGTACGACAATAATAAATCCGACCATAGCCGCCCGACCGTTGAGGCGCTCAGCGTATTCATTGAAGCCGGTTTTGGGTCGCTCTATATTAGGTACAGTAGTCGGTTCAGGCTTTGACACAGTTAGCTCCCTTGCTCTCTTGTTTCTATCTTCGACGGAGGTGAAGCTGCCGTCAATGGCGGATTGCCGTCCTGGAAGGCTGAGCGATTAGAGAAAGTTCATGGGATTGACCGGCTCACCGTTACGCCGTACCTCAAAGTGGAGGTGTGGCCCGGTTGATAGACCAGTGGAGCCAACGGCGGCGATCGCCTGCCCCTGCCCTACCCCTTGGCCCTCACTGACATAGAGCTGGCTAGCATGGGCATACAGCGTCGTAATCCCTTCCCCATGATCCACAATCACGGCGCGGCCATAGCCCCCGTACCAGCCCGCAAAGATGACTCGGCCTGAGTCAGCGGCCTGAATAGTACTGCCGTGACTAGCGCCAAAGTCAATGCCGGAGTGAAAGCGGCGATAGCCCAAAATAGGATGAACGCGGGTACCAAAGTTACTGGTAATGCGGCCTCCAGCCGGATAGATCATCTGTCCGGTGCCGCGAATAGTGCTGCTTTGGGCCGCAATACGCTGGCGGATTAGCTCAGCTAGCTTGGCGGAGTCGCGGGCTAGCTGGGCTTCGGCGGCTTCTAGGGCGGCGCTGTCTTGCTTGAGGCGGCTGATCAGCTGTTCTTGCTGCTGCGCTTGGGCTTCGTACTGTTGCTTTTGGGCTAAGAGTTCCTGCTTTGCAAGGGCCACCTGATTCTTCTGATTTTCCACCTCGGCTCGCCGCTGCTGCAGTTCGTCCGCTTTGCGTTTGAGGTCTGCCAGAGTAGAGCGATCGGCAGCATAGACTAGCTTGAGCTGACGCCGCCGGTCGATAAACTGGTTCAGGTCTTGACTCTGCAACAGTACGGCCCAGCCGCGACTGTGCTGCTGCCGCTGCAGGAACTGGAGCCGCGCCACTGCAGCCTGCTGCATCCCCTGATAGTTTTTTTCAGCCACTATCAAGTCTTGCTGTAGCTGCTGCAAAAGCTTTTCCGCGGCAGCCAAACGGCGCTCGGTTTCCTGAATTTGAGCGGCAGTAACCTGTATGGTTTCCTGCAGTCCACTCAGGTGCTGCTCAGCGGCCTGCTCTAAATTTTGCAGGCGATCGCGCTCCTGATTGAGATTCGATCGCTTGTTTTCAATTTCCTGCTGCTGCTGCTGTAGCTCTTCCACCGAGGATTCAGCCTGGGCGATCGCTGGCTGGCTTCCTAAACGAATCGGCCAGAAAGCTCCCAGATAGGCAGGCAGAGACAGCAGCAGCAGGCTCAATAACCCGGCGCAGCCCCACCACAGCCACCGCTGAATTCCTTTAGGTCGTCTCATTCGCTGAACCATTTGCCTCAACGCCAACCTAGGGCAACAACACCAAAAGCAGCCATCATCAAGCCAGAAATCCTATTTAACCATCGCAGCCGCTGCAGATCGAACCTGGCTCGAAAAAGATTAACACTCCAGCTCAATAACCACCACCACAGCGCCGAGCCAAAAAACACGCCTAAAACTAGCACACTTGAGTCTAAATAGCTGCGATCGCCTTCAGCCAGTCCTAATCCAGCGAAGATAGCCACAAATGAAAGAATAGTTGCCGGGTTAGTCAGGGTCAGTCCCAGCGTAGAAAGGTAGGCCCCTAGCAAAGTGGACTGGGGGGCGATCGCAGCAGCATCAGTAGCAGGCCGACTAACAAAAATCTTGGCACCGAGATAGATCAAAAACAGGCCACCGACGAGCCGTAACCAGAGGGTCTGACTGACTAGAAACTGGGTCAAAAAGGTCAGTCCAAATCCGGCAATGCAGCCATAGAGGCCATCAGCGGTGGCCGCGCCCAAGCCAGAGACTAAACCCGATAGACGACCCAGAACTAGGGTACGGCGAATACAGAGGATGCCGATGGGGCCGACCGGGGCGGCAATGGAGAGGCCGAGGAGTAAGCCTTGGAGGAGCAGGGACATAGTTTGGGAGGGAGGTAGAGGTAAGGAAGGTGGTAGAGGTGAGGAAGGTGGTAGAGGTGAGGAAGATGGTAGAAGAAAGCGCGGGTGATGGGTTAGGAGTTTTCGTCAAAGGGGGGAACGGGCAGGAGGAAGTTTTCTTTGACGGTGGAGAGGACAATGATGGTGCGGGTTTTCTGAATACCGGGGAGGCTTTTGAGCTGATCGCTAATTAGGTGTTCGAGGGCTTGGGTACTGCGACAGCGAACCTTGAGCAGGTAGTCATCTTCGCCGGTAACGTGATGGCATTCCTGAATTTCCGGCAATGCCATTACCTTGGAGATAAAATCCTGCCGGGATCGGGGCTGGTCGAGAGTGACGGCAATAAAGGCGGTGAGGAGGTAGCCTAGCTGCTGCGGATCGACCTGGGCGTGATATCCCCGGATAATTCCTCGTTCCTCTAGCCGTCTGACCCGATCGGCAGCCGCTGGTGCAGAAAGTCCCAGCACAGCAGCCAGTTCTGACCAGGTGATACGAGCGCGCTGCATCAGATAGGCGATCGCTTTGAGATCGAGCGGGCCAAGGGGCATAAAAATCTTGGTTGAACCCGGTGGAGTGGCTGTGGTTGATTCAGCTTGACTAGCCTATAGCCTACAAAAACCAAGAATTAATGGCGCATTGGGCTTAGAAAATAAGGTTAAAACCTTATTTTTCTTTTGAATCAAAAGTTAGCGATCAATTTTTAGTCTCGACATCAGAGCGTCTTCAATGAGGCGATTGTGAAGCAAATTCGCTGCTGTAGTTAACTTTCGGTGAATAGGGGCAGCTCTAAGCCGAATGGCCGAGTGAGGTCAAAGACTTTCTGTGTAATTTGATACTTATAAGCCATTTGGTAAAAGCTAAAGATGATCAAGTTAAGCGCGATTTTGGGCTTGGTGGTGACGGTTTCTCTGGGGATGGTGAGTGGGGCAGAAGCCTTCACCTTAACGCCAGCTCCAGACTTCACCGATTCTGAGTTCGAGGACTTGGTGCGCAGCGGCGGGTTTACTGAGCTGTTTGTAACTGAAAGTCGCGCCGGCAACAACGGCAATTCCGGCGATCGCGAGTTGGGGATTAACGGGCCGCTAATGCCTAACAGTTCAGGCGGATTTGACCCCGTGACTCCGGTGGCTGAGGGGCAACGCACCTGGAATAGCGGGCAAGTTGTCAACTTTGAGCTAATTTTTGACGCCGTGACTAATCTGGCGCGCTACACCGTGGGCAGTCAAACCCTGACGGCCAATTTTAACGCCTTTGATCCCAACAGCCTCTATATTCGCACCCGGTCTGAAGGGCGCAATGGTGGCACCGCAGCTTTCACCCTGCAGAATCTACAGCTTGACGATGGCACTGGGTTTCAAGCTTTGCCTAATGTGCTCTCTAGCGGCAGCGATCGCGACGTCAGCTACCTAATCGTTTCTGATCTAAACGCCTCGTTTACGCTGCGCGGTGAGCAAATTCTAGCTTGGAGTGGCGACTATCCCAGAGGCTCTCGCCTAGCCAGCCAGATTAAAGTGGGGAGCCGCCCGGCTGAACCGGTACCTGAACCGATGACCCTGCTTGGCAGCCTAGCCGCAGTCGGCATGGGTCTGGGTCTGAAGCGCTATCAGGAAACAGCCAGAGAAGCTTGAGGTCTGCACTAAGGCAACTTGGCCGATAGCAAACTTAAACCTCTCAAAGCAAGCGATCTTAGCCGTAGTGGCAGAGATCGCTTGTTTGGTATGAGATATAGCGGGCTGATCTCAAGAAATCACTAGAATAGGGAAAGCCCCCGCATCATTCCTCAACCAAAAATCAAACAGCCAACATGATCGAAGCGCTATCTCAGTGCCTGAGTACCCTCTCTCTTCCGGCAGACTGGATCGGTATCCGAGCCGTCAAAGAGTCTATTAACCAGCGATCAATGCGGGATGAAAAGCCTCAGCGCAACTCGCGATCGCTCAATCGGGGCGCTATGGTTGAGGTGCTGGCTCAAGGGCAACTTGGCTACGCCGCCACAAACGTCCTCTCCCCTACCGGACTGCAGCAGGCAGCAAAAGCCGCTTATCAGCAGGCGATCGCTGCTAGCCAGTGGCAGCTGCATCAGACTCAGCCCGCCGTCCGGCCTGCCGTGACGGGGCGCTATCAGTCAGTCCAGCGGAAACCTTTTGACGCCCTGAGTCCGGCAGATATTAATGATGTGCTGGCCCGTCTCTGCCAGCAGCTGCAGGTGTCCGACAAGATTGTGCAAACCAATGCCACCGCGATCGCCAATGAGACAGAATCTTGGTTTGTCAGCAGCAGTGGCGCCGAAATTTACCAGCAGTTTTTCTTAGTAGAAACCCACTTTGGCGTCACAGCCCAGGATGAAGGCGTGGTGCAGCAGCGCACAGACAACGGCCCGCTGGCCCACTGCTATCAGGGGGGCTGGGAATTTTTTTTAGGGCCAGATCTGTGGCAGCGGGCAACCAATATTGGCGAACAAGCGATGGAGTTACTGAGCGCGCCAGACTGTCCGGGAATGCCGACGACGCTGGTTTTAGCACCTGACCAGATGATGCTGCAAATTCATGAGAGTATCGGCCATCCCCTAGAGCTAGATCGAATCTTAGGCGATGAGCGCAATTACGCCGGGGGCAGCTTCGTCAAGCCAGCAGACTTTGGTCAGTTGACCTATGGCTCACCGCTGATGAACATCACCTTTGATCCGACGGTGGCTGAAGAGTTTGCCAGCTATGGCTTTGACGATACCGGCGCACCCGCGACGCGGGAATACCTAATTCGCTCAGGCATTCTAGAGCGGGGGCTGGGCAGTCTGGAAAGTCAGGCGCGCTTGGGTGTACCGGGAGTCGCCTGTGCCAGGGCTTCCCTGTGGAATCGACCCGCGATTGACCGGATGGCAAACATTAACTTAGAACCGGGCGATCAGTCCTTTGCAGCGCTGATTGGCAATATTGAGCAAGGCGTCTATATGCAGACCAACCGCTCTTGGTCAATTGATGACCAGCGCTACAAGTTCCAGTTTGGCTGCGAATATGCCCAGCTCATTGAGCAAGGAAAACTGACAAAAACCCTGCGCAATCCCAACTACCGGGCCACAACGCCCCAGTTCTGGCGCAGCCTCAAGGCAGTGGGCGATCGCTCCACCTGGCAGGTCTATGGCACGCCCTACTGCGGTAAAGGTGAACCCAATCAGGTGATTCGGGTGGGGCATGGCGCCCCTGTGTGCGTTTTTGAAGCGATCGAAGTTTTTGGGGGAGCGGCATGAGATTAGTCTGGGAAACGCTGTTTGAGCAGCTAGCAGACCGTCTGCGATCGCAGCTTCAAGCTGAAGAGACTTTTACCCTAACGCTGTCGGGGGAGTCCAGCCAGTTCGTCCGCTTCAACCAGGCCAAAGTACGCCAAAGCGGCCTGGTACAGGATGGGGAACTGCAGCTGACGCTAATGAAGCAGCAGCGCATCGGCGATCGCCACCTGCCGTTTACCGGCGATCAGGCTGAGGATTTAGCCCAGTTGCAGACCGCTTTAACCGAACTGCGGGCTGAAGTCGAGCAGCTTCCCGCCGATCCCCACATCGTCCTGCCCAGCGGCAGCGCCACCAGCCATGAAAGTCACCACGGCCAGCTCCTGGCTCCGGAAGCCGTCGCGGCGACGATTCTAGCGCCGGTGCAGGGGTTAGACTTTGTCGGTATTTATGCCAGCGGTCAGGTGATCCGGGCCTATGCTGACTCGGCGGGGCAGACTCACTGGTTTGAAACTGATACATTCACGCTGGACTATTCCTGCTTTACGGCTGATGGACAAGCCGTCAAGGGCACAGTAGCCGGTAGTGACTGGGATGAAGCCATCTATCAGCACACTATTGACCAAACTAAGGCACTGCTGGCTAAACTGGCTCAGCCGCCTAAGCCGATTGCACGGGGTAGCTATCGCACCTATCTGGCGCCCGCCGCAGTCGCAGATTTAATCTCTATGTTCTCTTGGGGCGGCGTCAGTGAAAGCGCTATCCGGCGGGGAGGCAGTCCTTTCGGGCTGATGCGTCGAGGCGAAAAGCAGCTATCGCCTAAATTTACCCTGGTTGAAGACTTTTCCCAAGGTCTGGTTCCCCGATTTAATGAACTGGGAGAAGCAGCGCCGCAGCGCCTGCCGATTATTGCAGCAGGAGAGTTACGCCATAGCCTCATTAGTTCTCGGACCGCCAAGGAATACGACATTACCTCTAACTATGCGGCGGGAGGAGAATATTTGCGATCGCCCAAAGTTGAGCCAGGCGACCTGGCCGAGTCAGACATTCTGGCGGCTTTAGACACGGGCCTGTACGTTTCCAATCTGCACTATCTCAACTGGAGCGATCGCCCCCAGGGCCGCATCACAGGCATGACTCGTTATGCCTGCTTTTGGGTAGAGCAAGGAGAAATTGTCGCCCCGATTCAAAATCTTCGCTTTGATGACAGCTTCTACCGCATCTTCGGTGAGCAGCTATTGGCCCTGACTGATTTCCGCCAGTTTATTCCCGAAGTAGGCACCTATGGCAACCGTTCTTTGGGCGGTGCTTATGTGCCTGGTGCCCTAGTCGCAGACTTTACCTACACCCTTTAGCAATCTAGTTGCCTAAAGAGATTGCTAGCCAACAAAATAGCTATAGGATTAGTTCTTGCGGCTAAGCCTGTCAAACAACAGTAATTGCTTCATTTGTCTGAGCGTGAGCTGTGATCAATTTCTTCTTTGGAATAGTGACCTGTGAATCGCATATCTGAGCAGCGGCTGACGTTTTCATCCGGCAGTCTAATTATTCTGATTGCCGCCGTTCCCCTCCTAATTTTGCTATGGCAGCTAAAGGGGCTGATTTTACTGCTGTTAATCTCAGTAGTTTTGGCCTCCTCAATTGCTCCCGTCGTGGATTGGGCAGAGCGCTATCGAGTGCCGCGCTGGCTTTCGGTAGTCTTAATTTATCTGCTTCTAATTAACGTCATTGTTAGCGCTATTTTTCTGGTTGGTCCGACTATCTTTGAGCAGATTGAACGGCTAATTCGGCAAATTCCGCTGTCTCTGAGAAGCGTATTCGCCTACATCGAAGCGCAGGTGATGGATCTCAACGATACCCGCCCTGATCTAGCGGGTGAGCTATTCAACCAGGTCCTGGACGTTCAGGCTCTGACCCGCTGGGCGATTCAGTCTAGCCAGCAGCTTTTGGTGCGCTCTTACGGGGTTACGACAGGCATTTTAGGCGGCGTGTTTAGCCTGATTCTGTCTCTGTTTTTATCGGGCTATATGCTGGCCGATAGCCGGACGCTGATTAAAAACTTGGTGCGGCTGTTGCCTCAGCCCTGGGACGCCCGCGTCGAAGCGCAGGTAGCTCCCGTAAGCTATCGCATTGGCAGCTATATTCGCGGGCGGCTGATTGTCTCGGCTATCCTTTCGGTGGCGACCACCACCAGCCTCAGCTTTCTAGGGCTATCGGAGTTTGCTCTGGGCTTGGGGGCGATCGCGGGTGTTACTAACCTGATTCCTTTCCTGGGGCCGATTCTGGGGGCCATTCCGGCTATTGTCCTAGCGGCGTCTCAGGGCGGCTGGACGTTCCTCTGGGTGATTCTGCTCTACGTGATTTTGCAAAATCTGGAAACCTATGTGCTCGATCCGCTGCTGGTGGGGTCTTCCGTGGGCGTACATCCGCTGTATCAGCTCCTGGCAGTTCTCGGCGGCACTCAGGTCTTAGGCATTATTGGAGCGCTGATTGTTCCCCCCTGGATTGCCGGGGGCGCGGTCGTGCTAGAAAATCTCTATCTGCGGCCTAAGCTCATGGCGGAGCGGCGAAAACAGGGTAAAAAGAGCGATCGCCTGCGGGAAGAAGCGCCCGTTGAGGCCACCGCCCTGCCGCGCTAGCTGAATTGAATCCCTAAGCCTTGCCAAGCAGTACAGGCCGCGTGTCTTTCACCAGGCGCACCACCCCAACGAAGACAGTAAAAAACTCCAAGCGACCTAAAAACATGCCCACCGTTTCGGCCCAGAGCAGACTTGCCGGGGCATCGGCAGCCGTGACGCCTACAGAAAGTCCCACCGTGCCCATGGCGCTGGCATATTCAAATAGGCTTTCCTGCAGGGTATAGCCGTGGGCGGCAACTACTAAACTGCCAACGGCATAAATTAGCAGGTACAGAAAAATAAACAGGCTCACCTGACGGATCTGGCTGTCTTGCAGGAAGCGCTGGCGATCGCCCTGCCAGATGACTGGCTCACTCACCGCGCTAGGCGGCATGAGCAACCGTCGCACTTCCCACATCAGGCTGCAGTAAAGCAGGTAAATCCGAAACTGCTTGATCCCACCCGCAGTGGAGCCAGCCCCACCGCCAATGAGCATCAGCACAATCAGTATTAGCCAGCCCAGGCCA
>JAAHIC010000779.1 GCA_010671965.1 Leptolyngbya sp. SIO4C5 | reverse complement strand
TCGGCGTGACGTCGCTAGCCCCCTATCACGACCGGTCCATGAAGGTGTTTCAGGACCTGCGCGCCGAGGGCATCGGCCTCGGCCTGCCTCTGACGGTGCTGGTCGACGAGGCGGGGTGCCACATCGCCGCGATCAACGGGCCGGCGCACTGGTCGGGCGACGACGCGGTCGCCCTCATCGAGGCCGCATTGGCGCAGTCCGGGGCGGCGCGCTAGCCGCTCTCCTCGCCGCGGCTCGGATCGAAGGTGACGACGCGGTAGAGGTACCAGGCGACGATCAGGCCGATCACGACGTTGGAGACCGGGTTCAGCCAGGACGAGACCTTCTCGTACTCGCTCTGAAGGGCATAGCCGGCGGCCGTCAGCGCGCCGGTCCAAAGCACCGTGCCGGCGGCCGAATAGGCGAGGAAGGGCGCCATCCTCATGCCGACGACGCCCGCGGGCACCGAGATCAGCGTTCGCACGCCCGGCACCAGCCGCCCGAGGAACACGGCCTTGCCGCCGTGCCGGTCGAACCAGTCGCGCGCCCCGTCGATCTCCTGCGGCGTCAGCGTCAGCCACCGGCCGTGCCGTGCCGACCAGCGCTTCAGCCGCTCGGCACCGATCCAGGCGCCGATATAGTACCAGAGGAGGGCACCCGCGAGGGATCCTGCGGAGCCGCTATTGTACCCAAAGCCCTAAGTTTACCCAGTCCGGCGGAGTTAGAAACGGCTAATACTGCTTTAGCCCAAAAGATTCAAGAACACCAAGCAGCGGAGATAAAACTACAGGAACAAAACCAAAAGCTCGCCGCTGCCCTGCAGCAGCTTCGACAAGCGCAGGCCATAATCATACAGAATGAGAAAATGTCTAGCCTAGGACAGCTTGTTGCTGGGATCACCCACGAACTCAATAATCCTATCAGCTTCATCTATGGCAATCTATTTCATCTTCAGTCCTATTTCAGCAAATTGTTTCGTTTACTAGATGCCTGCCGTACCTGTCTTTCAGATCAGCGCGTTGCCGCCGTAGCTAATGAAATTGAGCTGGATTTTATTGTAAAAGACTCTCCTAAGCTGTTAGCTTCTATGCAGGTAGGGACGGATCGGATCTGCAAGATTGTGACTTCCCTAAGTGCTTTTAGCCGTTTAGAAGAGTCTGGGCTAAAACCGATAGATTTAGGCGAGGCCTTAGACAATACATTGACTGTTTTGGGCAGTCGCCTTCGTTCTAACAATCAGCGATCTGACATCAGCGTGATCAAGCATTACTGCTTAGTTCCTAAAGTAGAGTGCTATCCCAGAAACCTCGATCAGGTATTGCTCAATTTGCTCACCAACGCTATTGACGCGATAGAGGCTCAAGCGCTACTTCAAAGCTCAGACTCAGACCTGCTTTATAGCGGGTTAATAGAAATTACGGTTCACGCACCGACCCCAAACCTTGTGCGCATAGAGATCTACGACAATGGGGCTGGCATTCCGCCTCATTTGCAAAGCCGAATTTTTGATCCCTTTTTTACAACAAAACCAGTAGGCCAGGGAACTGGAATGGGATTAGCGATCAGCTATCAGGTAATTAAAGAGCGACACAGCGGCTCTTTGACTTGTCGATCAGAGACAGGTAAGGGCACAACTTTTGTTGTTGAGCTACCCGTTTGTCAGACCAAGCCTCAAGCAACGGAGAGCATAGAGGATATAGAGACCGTTCTCATTCAGTCACTAGGACTAGAAATGCCTCTAAGCGTTTAGGAACTGCGAGCATCAATTAAAGCTGGCTTGGCATCATCCTTATTTTGAGCGGTCAGATCCATATGTAGCTTTACCTATACGGCCTGATTCAACTCCATCATGCGGATTTAGAATAGGAGTGTGTATGCTCTCACAAACGGATTAGAGTATGCACACACAAATTCTCTCAGCTCAGCGATCGCTTCAAGAACGCAGTGCTCAAGAGGTTACTAATGAATCAAATCGCTAGGGAAATAATCATCGCCGTTACAACTGCAGTGATTGTAGGCATAGGTGGCTATGCCTTAACTATTCACAGGGCTACGATTGATATTGAGTACATTCAAGCCACGCTTGCAGAACTAAAGGATTCGGTAGACGAGATTGATGACAACTTGAACAGCACCAGGCTGATTGTTGCCCAAGCTCATCCTAATCAGTATCCGGCTTATGTAACTGAGCTACGTAAAATAGAAAATCTCTCGACAGATGAGCTGAGTGCTTTAGCAAATGATTTAGAAGCAGGTGAGCTTCAGTTCGACGCAAATAATGAACTGGTGGAAGCACCAGAGTCTCTAACTATTATTGCCGACAAATACGACTTGAATCAGCGGGACTTGGCGGCCTATTCACAGATTATTGAGGCTCCTCTAGATGGGCTGTAGTTTTTTAATAGCAAAAAGGACAGGCCACTCGGCTTGTCCTTTTTGCGAGCCTTCAACTGGCTCAGGCTCTTATTCAGCGAAATAGAAGGGAGCTCACAGAAACAAGGTTAGTGTTGAGTTTCGCTGATGCTCTACCCAACAAGCTTTCTCCTTTAATCCTGTGATTCTAAGCTAGGGCTGCTTGACGCTCCTTAGTCTCTTTAATCAA
>JAAHIC010000778.1 GCA_010671965.1 Leptolyngbya sp. SIO4C5 | reverse complement strand
TCTCATGACAGAGATACAAAAATCGAGTGTTTTCTAGACTAAAATCCCGGCGCTCAAGCCCTACTGCCATTAGCCTCGGTTTATCATATTGGTTTCGTTCGCAATGAAGAAACTCTAGAACCGTCCTGTTACTTAAACAAATTTCCTGCCCAGTTTGACCCCCAAGCCCGGATTTTGATTAGCGAACCGATGCTTGCTACCGGCGGTACTATGTTAGCGGCGATGGCTGAGCTAACTCAGCGCGGCGTTGATCCAGCCCTGGTACGCATCATCTCTGTAGTGGCGGCACCCCAGGCTTTGCAAAAATTAGCAGAAGCCTATCCGGCGTTAACCCTCTATACTGCCACTATAGATGAAGGACTTAATGAAAAAGGATTTATTGTGCCAGGTTTAGGCGATGCAGGCGATCGCACCTTTGGCACTTAGCCTGTTAGTCCCGCTTTTAGCGCCGGGATTTTAGTCTAGAAAACACTCGATTTTTGTATCTCTGTCATGAGCCAGCAGGACAACTACTTTACAGCCGGATTTATTACAGGGGCCTTTTTGGGCAGTCTTGTGGGCGGCGTTTTAGGGGTGGTGGTCGCTTCCCGCAGACAGCAGGCCGATGCGGACGAACTGCTTTTGTCCAACAGTGGCGATGAGGCTGGGCATCAGGCTACCCCGCTCACCGAAGCTCGCATAGAAATGGCCCGTCGGGGTCTAGAAGACAAAATTGCTCAGCTCAATGAGGCAATCGACGACGTACGCCAGCAGCTGGGTAAAGTCAACGGTCATGCTCAGCCCGAAGATATCTCTAGGGTTGATTAAATTGGGACAGCCGCACTCTGCTCGCTCCTAAAATTAGGCAGCTAGATTGGCGATTGGCGCTGCGGTGATGCCCTGCTGCTCTAGGTAGGCGGCAACCCTGAGCACTGCGGCCTCTTGGTAGGGAGCGGCGATAATTTGCACGCCAATGGGCAACGAGTTTGGCAGCGCTACGGGCACTGAGATGATGGGCAAGCCGATAAAGGAAAGTGGCTGAGTGTACAGTCCCAGATGGGGTCTAAGGGGAAATTCCTGCCCCTCAATCATCAATTTTTTTTGCTCTAAGGGCGGGGCGATGCAGGGTGTCGTGGGGGCTAAGATCACGTCTACGGTTTGAAACAGCGCCTGTACCCGGTCGCGGTACCAGCGCCGAAACCGCTGGGCCTGTAAATACCAGCTAGCCGGAATCATCGCCCCAGCGACAAAGCGATCGCGGGTAGCGGGGTCAAAGTCCATCAGGCGATCGCGTAAACGCGGCAGGTGCAAATTGCTGCCTTCGCTGGCGGTGATTAGATAGGCGGCGGCCCTGGCCCTGGCTGCTTCTGGTAGGGTAATCCGCTGTCGCACATTGAGCGCCGCCGCGACTCGGTCTACAGCCGCTGCCGCTTCGGCCTGCATTCCCTGGGCAAAGTGATCGTCAGCAATGGCTATGCGGAGTGTGCCTATGCCGCGATTGAGCTGGGGAACTGTCAGCTCAGGCGATCGCCCGCTGCAAACCGGATCGCTCTCATCCGGCCCCTGCAGCACGTCGTAGGCAGTCGCGACATCCCGCACCGAGCGGCCAAACGGCCCGATATGATCGAGGCTGGCCGAGAACAGGTACGCTCCGGCCCGCGACAGGCGACCATAGGTTGGCTTCAGGCCATAGATACCGCAAAAAGAGGCTGGCACCCGAATTGAGCCGTTGGTATCAGAACCCAGGGTCAAAGGCACAAGGCCAGCAGCTACAGCAGCGGCTGATCCGCCGGACGATCCGCCCGACATGCGGCTGAGGTCGTGGGGATTGGGCGTAGCGCCGTAGTGGCTATTGAGGGTGACAAAGCCATAGGCGTACTCGTCCATATTCAGCGCCCCTACCAGGATTGCCCCGGCCTGCTTCAACCGGGCGATCGCGGTGGCATCCTGACTTGCAGGCAGATTCACCTGGTTGATTTTGGAACCGGCCAGCGTCACCTTGCCCTCAATATCAAACAGATTCTTAACCGCAAAAGGAACCCCCGCCAGCGGCCCCGGCGACTGCCCCATCGCGATCGCCTGATCGACCTGCCGAGCGGCGGCCAAAGCCGTTTCGGCCAGCACAGCCGTAAAGCAGTTCAGCCGCAAGTCATAACGCTCAATTTGAGTCAGAACACGGGTAATCAGCGTCTCAGCCGTAGTTGACTGGGCTTGGACAGCCTGGGCGATCGCGGTCGCATCGGCAGACATCATGGTTTAAAAATGGGAGCGGCTTCGAGATCGTCCGGCAGCGGAAACTGAATCACAGGCTGGGCGATCGCCTGAATTTGCTGAAAATTTTCAGTGACGCTGGCTTTGATATCCTCTGGAATCGGCAGGTTCAAGACCTGGGCCATCAGCGTCACATAGGCCGCCGCGTCAAAACTGGAATCGTTGGACATTGCAGATAAAAATTAGAAGCTGTAGGTACTTGTATACAGCCTCAGGGCATGGCAGCGCTACTGTTTACCGGCTCACAGATTTAGCCACTTCTGCCGGACTCAATTCCTGAACAGCTGCGACTGCTGATGGATCGCACTGAAGCGCTTAGACGAGCAGTTGCAGCTGTTCAA
>JAAHIC010000777.1 GCA_010671965.1 Leptolyngbya sp. SIO4C5 | reverse complement strand
TCAATATCAATATTAAGTCGTAAAAAAAGCAGCCTCCGAGAGGCTGCTTTTGCTTTTAGTAGAGATGAATACGAGCTGAATGAAGCCGAAAAAACTAGAACCGCTGGCGAGAAACAATTTTCTCAAAGTCTGCCTGGGTTTGCTCTAATAGCTGTTGGCGGCGATCGCCCTTTTGGCCCAAAGGCGGCACTAGATTACGCGCTTGTAAAGCCATGTGGAGCTGTAGGTGAGCTACGTATTCGCTAAAGTCTTCGCGGGTAGTGTTGGCTGACTGCTCTGTTCGTGGTAGCAAAACGCTTCCCCCTGGGTTTGGAACGCACTTTCAACAGTATTGACCCTATCATCCACTTTGAGCCATGTTACAAATCCGAAAAAAAGCTTAACGCTCTAACCCAGTTGAGCCGTCAATCAGGCTAAAAAGCAGCTTGAAGTGAGCACAGACAATCGGCATTTGAGCTGAGGCGGTTCTATCTAAGCGATCGCACTCACGACTAAAAAAGTCCCAGTGTGTCCGGCGCCAGTAGGTTAAAGAGCGATCGCCTTCTCCCTCCGCCCAGGCAAAGTCAGCAGAAACTTGATTAAACGGCAAAATTTCAACTTGCGTGTATTCGATCACGAAGACAGGCTGCTGTTGCCAATTGACGACAATCTCTAACTCGCCAGGAGCGGGAACGGCCTCCTGCTCAACCTGCCAAGACCAGAGCAAACTGGCCGTAGCCCGTTTCTGCCCTGCCTGTACTAGATGAATCAAATCCTCTGAATCTGCCTGAGTATCCCCGAAATCACCGACGATACCTACAGGTTTGGGCAGCAAAAACCCTTTTGATTCAACCTGGGTAATTAGTTGCGATAAAGCAGGTGAAGTCATGCGTAAGGGCTAGATGGTTTCATTACTGGCAGGCAAAATCGCTTCGATATGTCTAAAAATGGTCGTGGCATAGGCCACTAAAGCCATCTTGCCTTCCTCCCCTGGACAAGCTGCCAAAGCTTCGACAGCTTGCTGTTGCTCTTGCAGGGCCGTCCAGACCATAAACTCGCGGGTCTGGAGCTGATCTAAAAGGCTGATGATGCGATCGCGCTGAGCCTGCAAATTGCCGCTTGCCCAAATGCGCTGCAGTTCGGCCTGTGCTGGATGCTCAAGGCACAGGCCATACAGCAGAGGAAAAGTCATCTTACCCATTGCCAAATCCCCAATGCCAATCGGTTCCCACATTCCCTGGAGGTCATCAAACAGTTGCAAAACCATCCCCAGGTGATAGCCAAACTGACGGCAAGCCTTGAAGTAATCAGGCTGTTCTGTGCCGCATAAAGCCCCAGCTTCGCAGACCATGGCAAAAGCAGCGGCATTCTTAGCCTGCATTATCTGCCAGTAGTCTTCAAAGGTTGGCGCCGATCCTTGTAGGTCTCGCTCTTGACCGCTAAGCAAGCGCAACCCCGTTTGGGCAAACGTTTGAGTGATTTTACGGTGACAGGCATCCGACCAAGGAGCCTGCGCCAGCAGCTGGTTGCATAGGGCATAGAGACCCGCACTCAGGTTAAACGCGCGCGCCGCCCCCACCTCAGCCCACAGTCCAGATTGACGATCTTGATCCTGCAGATCATCTAGAATGCGCATGGCTAGATTGAGAACTTCCCAGGCCGCTGCGACTGGAATTGCCGTTTGCGGATCGCCTCCCACAGCGGCACAGCTTGCCAAAGGTAAAATAGATAGCGAACCCAGGGGCCGCTCAGTTAGATTACTGAGAACCGAGCAGAGCGCCGGCCAGTGAGCTGGGCTGAGCTGCCGGATATAGTGACGCACCTGCGGCAACAGAGATTGAAACTTTTGCAGATGGACTAAATTGGCTTCGGTGAGCTTCAATTCCGTCATCTAGGTTGCCTCCAGTGTTTATGGGAAGCCGGTATCCAGGCTACCCAAGAGCGCGCGATCATCGCTACTGCACTACCGTTGCCGCGTGCAGTTCCTGATACAGCTCGGTACGAGTTTTCAACATGCGCAACATGACGCTGGCTCCATCCTGGAGATGACCAGCCTGGATTCTATCCTCAGCGGCTAATAGCTTCATCTCGGTATCGTCTTCTACTTCTGATCCGGCGTACTCGCTGCCGAGAACCGCTAACCCCTGTTTCGCGCAGGCGATCGCTGCTTCAAAGTTGCCTTGATCTATAAATTGATCTCCCAGAGCCAGCCAGGCGCGACTGCTAGCAAGGACTAGGTGAGGTGGATTATCAGGATCAGGAGGCGCTGCTGATCTAATCACAACCCTACCAGCCGCTGAATCCTCTGCCAGGGACTGCTCGACCTGAATCAACCATTGGTCAGGGTCTGTTGCTTCGATAGTGACTGGAGATGAGGTCATTGCGAACCTTCCTTGATCAAGCTGGACGGGGAAACTGAGAGAATCGGCATTACTGTCAACATCAGGGGCGAGAGGGGCGGTGCAGGACTGGATAACGATGAGTAAAACCAGCAGTAAACCTTGAATTATGAATACCGTGTTAGTCATAGCAGCGACCCCGGCAAGAGAGATCCTGGCATTGCCTCTATCTGAGCCAATCTGGTTACCCAAGATGAACACTTCAAGATCGTTCAG
>JAAHIC010000776.1 GCA_010671965.1 Leptolyngbya sp. SIO4C5 | reverse complement strand
GCGGGCTAAAGAGCTAGAAGAAGAGGTGCTTAAACCATACCGGGAAAAGCAAAAGCATTTAGAAACTTATGCCGAAACGCTAGAGGCGGAGCTTGAGTATGAATTCCCTTTAAGGGAGGAAGCGATTCAAGACCTGAAGGACTTGCAGCGTATTTTGAGCCTACGGGATGAAGATGTACAGCCAATAATAGAAAGTGCTTTGTCGCTGAAAGCGGCAGAAAAGGATGAATGCGCTCCGATAGACGAGTTTAATGAACTTGAAGAGGTTGATGAACTGGACAAGTTAGAGATAGCTCCCAAACTCCAGGAAAATATAGAAAATGAAATTCCGCTGGAGTCTGAGAAAGGGATTGGCTATGGCCGCTTGAGAAGTCTGCTAGAACAGCAGCAGTGGAAAGAAGCAGACCAAGAAACAGCTAAGGTGATGCTGCAAGCGGCAGGTAGAACTGAACACGGCTGGCTAAATGAAGAAAGTATTAAGCAGTTTCCTTGCGCAGATCTGCGGACAATCGATCAGCTTTGGGTCAAGTACAGCAAGGGTCACTTTGGCTTCAGCGTGCAAAAGGAAATCTGGCTAGAAGTGGGTGGTAAGTTAGATTATAAAACGGAGATAAAGTTGGGCGATCGCGTAGGCTGGAGAGTGAGAGGAAAGTGGATAAGCTATGATGATGTAACATTTAGCACGTCTACCCAAAGGGGACACCTCCCATTCGGTGTGGGGTGGGGTCGTGGCCAAAGGAGATGGTTTGAGATGTATATTTCCGCGGTAGCTAATGTTAATGGCGGCTCTCATCTCGCGAAAAGACTTATAGACTGTAGCAGATAAAGACTTCAGCCGTACATAAAGTTTTATTTTGGGCCTTTGAGCAACGGTCGGATAGGCATTTCTGAGATCCGTTACCTGGCACCGGGAGTCGTCTACAGGGACCGTTTTTTCCGGTATTGGCGAAAGGGTTTCGCTCTTATTGCAAAAAACGGTCCCTATACCACTCTCGCGCCTGCCCTCGCCTATTGCCGCGATCGATAGCGGATCAGGTAGCTAAACACCTCCCCCTGCTCCGGCGTCAGCAACACCCCCGACGGGGGAATCGTCACCAGCTCGCTCCACAAGCCCTGATCGGCGTAGTTCAGCACCTGCAAAGTCTTAATCGTCGATCGCACACCCTCCGGCGACCCCATCACCAGATGGCGCAGGCGCTCCCGCTGCGGCTGAGCGCGGGGAATCGTCAGGCATAGCGGACGGGTCGCCTCCCCCGGCAGGGCAGACGAGATATAGGGGATATAAAGCATTTAAGGGATTCCTCCAATAGAAACGGGTTAGGAATCCCAAAAATTCAGCCGCCCCAAACGTATACAGCACGGGGCGGCCACGAGTACCATAGTACTCAGCCTCCGAGACTGGTCACGACAGACTTGGGGGTTAGGTGTCGGGTGTTGTTGGCGCAACTTCCGGCACCGCACGACTAAATTTTTGGGAACAGAACAAGCTGCACGCACACAGCTATAAGTCAAGAATTTACCCTATTTAGCGCCCGCAGGCAAGTAGCAAAATCAGACAGATTTCTACTTCAGCGGCTCCACCGCCTCGGCTGGCCCCAAAATAGAGACATAGGGAGCCGCGAAAAACTCCGCCGCCACCGCCTGCGCCTGCTCTGCTGTCACCGCCGCGATCGCCTCGCAGAACTGCTGATCAAACTCCATCCCCAAGCCAATCGTCTCATACCAGCCCAAGAGCTGAGCAACTTGAGCATTGGTCTGCTTGCCCAGAGCATACTGGCCCAGCAGCTTATTTTTAGCAGTCTGCAGCTCCTCTGGAATCAGCGACACCGTCCGCAGCCGCTCCAGCTCAAACTGCAGTCCTTCCAGGGCGATCGCCGTATTGGCCGGAGCCGTGCCGATATAAGCGACAAACTGAGAATCACTGATCCGCGTCGGATAAAAAGCCGAAACATCATAGGCCAGCCCCCGCTTCTCTCGTAGCTCCACAAACAGGCGGCTAGAGAGACCGTTGCCCAAATAGGTGTTGAGCAGTTTGAGAGCGCTGTAGGCCGGATGCTTCACAGATGCCGTCTGATAGCCCAGCATCACGATTGACTGATGAGTTTCCTGCACCAAAATAGAGCGGACGGGAAAGTCAGGCAGCGCCGGAAACTGAAGCGGCGGCAGCGGCGTGGGCGGCGCGGGCCAGTCGCCCAAAACGGCATTGACTAAATCCACCGCCTGCTCCAAACCAATCCGTCCGGCAATGCTGACCACCATGTTGTCAGGGCGGAAATAGGTCTGGTGGGCCTGCAGCAGCGCCGCGCGATCAAGATTGGCTAAGCTCTCCTGGGTGCCGATGGCGGGCAGGGCGTAGGGATGGTCGCCATAGAGAATGCTGCGAAGCTGGTTATAGGCGACGGTGAACGGCTGCTCCTGCATAGACTGGATGCCCTGCAGCGCCAGCCGCCGCTCTAGGTCAAACTCAGCCTGAGACAGGGTAGGAAAGCGCAGAATCTTACCGGCCAGCGCCAGCATCTCGGCGAAGTCGTCTGAAACCGTCTTGAGGCTGAGCAGGCTGTAGTCGGCAGAGGCGCCAGTTTGGGCACTGATGCCTCTA
>JAAHIC010000775.1 GCA_010671965.1 Leptolyngbya sp. SIO4C5 | reverse complement strand
GGCCTTCGGCTGCTGTTTAGAGCAGCTACAGCAAGCAGGTTGGTGACAAATAGAGCAATACAGTCAACTATTCTGTGGCCCGCCAGTGTACATAGGGACGCTCTGCTGATAGCCCCGCGTAAAGAATGTCCCGGTAGCTACTTGCCTGGGTCAGATCAAGGTCAAAAATCACCTTGCCATTGCTAAGACGAAAGCTGTACATCTGCCAGAGATCAGACTGAGCAGTACCGACACAGGTGGCATACTCATCAGCTAAAGCAGCTTCGTAGGTAAGGCGGTGATCTGTCGCCGTTGAGACATAAGCTGCAGTAGCGATCGCTGATAGGTCAGCTACAACGGTGTGGTCAGCGCCGCCCTCAAAGCCTAGGAGAAATTCCCAGATACCGATTGCTTCTGGGCAGGTGCCTGATTCAGCCACAACGGCGAAGTAAACATTAGGCTGAATTTGAACTGATTCAACTGATTCAGGTACCGGATTAGCTGCGACTGGCTTCGCTGGTGAACTAGACGAACTGGAACTTGTCTGAGCTGGGTTGCTTACAGAAGCTGATGGCTGCGAACAGGCAGACAGCACGGTTCCGGCAACTATTAAGACCGTACCCAATAGGCTAGAGGCAAGCTGACGTGGCGTTGCGTGAAAGTGTGGCATCTAAACCTCTCTAGCCTCTGCCTCTCGTTCTGATAAGATCAGCCAAGCAATGCCGGTAACCAGACCATAAGCTGCCCAGCCTATACCGTCATCCAAGCCGCTGAGACTTAGGGGTAAGCTCTGGCAAAAGGCGCTGCACATCCCTTGCCTAACCACAGCTAAAGCAACGCCGCCTAGCAAACTGGCCAGCAGCCACGGACCAGCCCAGCGCCGATGCCGAACCAGCACTAAGCTTTGCGCCAAGGCCATAAATAATACCCAGAGGGGAGTGTCTAAAAGATGGAGCCAAAAGACTTCCGATAGCCCCAACTGCCTTTCTAGACCTGCTGCTACCGGATGATACAGGCTCTGGCTAGCAGTCAGCACGTATGTGCCTATAATCCAGCCTAGGGTACTGGCTACAGGCCACCAGCGAAACCGACAACCTGTCAGCCGTAGCACTGTCCACTGTAGTGACCCCACAATTGCGCCTGTCAGCATCAGGCTAGCCATGAACTCCAGTCCATTACCTTCCAAATAGCCAATTAAAAAGCCGCCTAGCAGGTTAGCCCCAGTCCACAGGCTAAGAAATTTAGCGCCTTGCAGCCGAGATGAATGAGTGAGCATCATAGCAATAACTCCTGAATAATCGTGTCCAGATGAGGTTTGAACTCTGCCAGTGCTGCGGGATCAGAAATGCTGCCAGCAGGATCTTGACTGATGACGCCAGTGACAAATACGTGCAGCCTTTCACCATCAGTTGTCACATAGCCGACGGCTTCGTCAATCGGGGTGCCGTTAGCATGGGTGAGGCTGTAGCCGTAGCGGAGTCCCGGTAAGTCGCCAACGCTAATTTCGGTAGGGGTGTCTGCGGCAAAGATAGCGTTAGCGTAGCCAACTTGGCGATCGCGCTCAATCGCGTCATAGTGTTCAGCTACCCAAGCCTGTAAGAAAGCAAACTCTTCCTCCGCAGAGGCTTCAACTGGTGTTTGCAGCTCGACTGTTTCCAAGGGATAGCTCAAGTGCTCCACGGTGCCGACTAGCTCACCATCAGCTTCGACGCAGAGCAGCAGCGGATTGTCACAGGGATAGACCAGCCAGCCAGCGGGCGCTGAGGCTGTCTCTAAAATATCTGCCCAGCTTTTAGCCGCCTCGGTGGAGGTTGCAGAGGTGGGAGACGAGGCTGTATCGGGTATACCGGATTGGGGCATGGGAGGTGCTTGCGAGCAGGCCATCAGCGTCACCAGAGCCGCCCCAGCGATCGCCGGAATGGAAAAAATCGGGTTCATAAACAATAAGTTGGGGGTAGTGGACTCACAAAACCACAGGAGATACCTCTTCTCACTGAGCTTTGGCGTTGTGATTCATGTTGAACTCAGCAGCGATCCTCTTTCCTGAGACGAACAGTCTGAAACGATTGAGGAGACGCCTTGCTTCGGGGTAGCTTCAACAGTTGTCGGCCTCATTCCGTAAAGTATTTGTGAAGAAATGATCGACAACCTAGTAGTTATTCTAGTTTCGCCGCGCCTGTGCCCACTTTGCGTTACCAGAACTGATACAGGCTGGATCCAATTTTCTGCGCTCACGCCAGCCTAGAGCGAATACGACTAAGTGACCAAGTGTTTCAGTCATACCTACTGGACTGACACAGCTAAAATAGGGTATTGAGTAGGGCGCTGTATAGCCCGAAGGGCATAGCAGAAAAGCGCAGCGTAACGCACCGGATTCAAGGGTTTGAGCCTGTTGATAATTTGCATCATTTTAGGCATGTCGTTGGCCCCATTTGGGCTGGTCGGTGATTGGCTGTAAGCTCGCCTGCACCGTTGAGATACCCGATCGCTTACTGCGGATGGTTCTCGGTAGCGCTACTGGCTACCGAGACAGTTTCCTCTTTGGTAACTAGGATTTTAGCGATGGAGCTAGCTGGCTTTTTGAAAGAATACTTTGCCCTCAAACCAGCTAGCTCCATCGCTAAAATA
>JAAHIC010000774.1 GCA_010671965.1 Leptolyngbya sp. SIO4C5 | reverse complement strand
TCGAGGCGTTGAATGCCCAAGCAATTGCATACTTTCAGCAAAGCTACGCGATCGCGCTCACTCAGCAAAACACCTCCGCTCAGGTGCGATCGCTTTTAGGATTGATTTCAGCCTATAAGCTAGCGGAGAATCCAGCCACAGCTCAGCAAAACTGGGAACTGGCTCAAACGGCTGTACAGCAGTTGCCGGCTTCTCAGACAAAAGCGTTTACTCTGATCAAGCTGACTGACCTGCTAGAACCTTTGGCACTAAGAAAATCCCAGGTTACGCCGACGGCTGCAACACTGACTCAGGCGACTGCCTTGCTCAATCAAGCCATTGCCATTGGTGAAACGATTGAAAATCCGCGAGTAATTTCCTTTGGACTGGGTGAGCTTGGCAATCTCTACGAGCGGGCCGGACGCTATGGCACCGCTTTGGAGAAAACCCAGCAGGCCCGGCTAGCGGCAGATCAAGAGCTCGCCGCTCGTGAAAGTCTGTACCTCTGGGAATGGCAAATAGGCCGGATTTACAAAGCGCAAAACAAACTGGCTGAAGCTGAGCAAGCCTACGCTCAGGCGATCGCCCTGCTAGAGCAAATTCGCAGTGAAATTCTCAACGCTAACCGCGACCTGCAGTTCGACTTTCGCGATACGGTGGAGCCGATCTACCGGCAATATGCTGAACTCAACCTCAGCACGGTACCTGAAGCGGTGGCGCTGACTCAAGGCGAACCCGCTTTTGCCGATTTAGATGCGGCGCTGGTGACCCTAGATTCCCTCAAGGTGGCTGAGCTGCAAAGCTACTTTGCTAGCGACTGCGTGATCGTGCCCACCCAAACCCGCGCCGATGCCGTTGGTCAAAGTACAGAGACGGCTGTGCTGAGTACGGCGATCGCCGCCGATCAGCTGACGGTGATTTTGAGTTTGCCCGATGGCAGTAAGAAAACGGTGCAGGCGGCTGTGTCGCAGTCAGCGCTAAGAGAGCAAATCAATGCCTTTCGCAAAAGCTTAGAATTTGGTATCCGCGACTATCGCTTTAATAGCCAGCCAGCTCAGCAGATCTACCGGCAGTTAATCCAGCCTTTTGAGGCCGATCTAGTCAACGTTAAAACCCTGGTTTTCGTGAATGACGGGTTGCTGCGCAGCGTGCCGATGGCAGCTTTGTATGATGGTCAGCAGTTTTTGATTGAGCGCTTTGCGATCGCCACCACCCCTAGCCTGACACTGACCAACCCAGAAAAGTCGAATCGCCAGTCTCTCAATGCCCTCTTACTGGGCGTCAGCGAACCGTCAGAAGTGCCCCAGCGGCCTTTTGCCCCTCTGCCAGCGGTTGAGCAGGAGTTAGCGGCGCTATCTGCAAGGCTGCCTAACAGTGAAGTGTTGCTTAATCAGGACTTTTCGATCGCGGCTCTACAGCAAAAGCTAGCGACTAAAGACTACCGAATTCTACACATGGCGACTCACGGCTCCTTTGGGTTTGCGCCAGAGGATAATTTCGTGGTTGTGGGGGCTAAGCGGACGGGCGAGGATAGCCAGTTTAACCAAACGCTGACGATTGGTGAGTTGGATCAGCTCATTCGCTCGGTGAGCGATCCGACCCGCTCCCCGATTGAGCTGTTGACAATCACGGCCTGCGAAACCGCCATCGGCGATAACCGCTCGACGTTGGGGCTAGCGGGAGTCGCTGTGCGAGCAGGTGTTCGCAGCGCGGTGGCGACTCTCTGGTCGGTCAGTGATGAGTCTACGGCTGAGCTGATTACGAATTTCTATGAGAACTTGAAGGATCCGAGCCTAACAAAGGCGGAAGCCTTGCAACGGGCACAGGTGGCAATGCTGCGTTCAGACGATGTGGTCAAGGCCAATCCCTATCGCTGGGCACCGTTTATTTTGATTGGCAATTGGCTGTAGGGTCGGCACTGCCCGCCTACGGGGTTGCTCGTTAAAGCTGGCGGATTTGTATGCTTTCTAATTCCTCTGTGTAAATTAAGCGGCCATGATACACATCATTTGAGCATCTTTAGGGGGTTCTTCAGCAGGTCTCAAACTGAGCCATTCTTGAAAAGATAATCCTTGATCTTGCATTCCTTCAACCTCTGCTTGATAGCCTTCAAGTCGATTGTAAGTTTCAATCGCAGACTCCATAATCTTCATATATCTGGGTAGACAAGCTAGAACCTGCTCTACCTGTTCTGATCGACTAAAATATCCTCTTTTCTCAAATTCAGCCTTCGTCAAAATAGCAGGCGTTAAATCTTTGAGCCAGCTAAATCCACTCAGTACGCTAGCATCGACATGCCATTGAAATAGGTTTATTCTAACTTTTTCAAAGACATCAGTTTCTTGTAAAGCGGGATCCAACCAACGATAAATCCGACTAAGGCGAGCTAAAGAGATTTCTTCCTTTAGGAAAGGCGTAATGTAGGCAGCAGGATTCGAGGTCAAGAGTATTTCGATATATGCTTTAGTGAACTCGTAGAGTTTAGAACAACCTTCCTGAAGACGCTTTAGAGCCGTCGGATATTCTCCTAACTCAAGGAAGCGCTAAAAAACGAGGAGCGAGCCATCTATGAGTATCTGCTAATCGTAGCTTTAATTTACCTTACGGAGACTCGTTGCTATCTTGAGA
>JAAHIC010000773.1 GCA_010671965.1 Leptolyngbya sp. SIO4C5 | reverse complement strand
GACATGAACCGCAAAGTTCATGTCGCTGCCTTTGCCGCTGTCAACTCAGGGCTGTGGTTTTTTCACCAGGTAAATCCGCTGTGGGTTCCCTGGGTACAGTGGGTTACAGCCGTCTGGGGCATAGGACTGCTGGCCCACGCCGCCTACATTTTCGCCATTGCTGACTACTCCGATCCGGCTGTGTGAACGCTTTGGGGCTGTGAATATCTTTCTCTCAGGTGATCTCAAGTTTTCTGCGGCTGCCTAAGATGCAGGTAAAGAAATTATGCCTAGCTAGAAAGTTAGAAAAAACTATGGCCTATTCCAATTCTTCAGAAGCGATTGAAGCGCTAGCCGCAGAAATTGGTGAGCAAATTTATTTGGATGTGGCTAAGTGGCACCTCTACTTAGGAGACGCTAAGCTGCACACCCCTCTGGCAGAAAAGCTCTATCCAATGCTGACCAACAACCAGCTAGAAGAGAAAAAAGTAACTGATATTCTGAGCAGCACGTCCATCCAGCTCGGCGGTGGACGGCGCGAAGTGGCCATGATTGATTTACTGCCAACCCAGTGTCAGAGCAATCTAATGGAGCTGTTGGAGGACTATCAGCGCAAGCTCTAGAGTCAGCTAGGCTCGCCTAGCCTATTTTGTGGGGCGAGACACTGTCACGGCTGCTGACAGCAGTGCGACTAGCTTATTAAGTTTTGGCTGAAGAAAAGCGCCCTAAACGGCGGTTTTTGTTGTGTCTGAGCAAAAAAAATCTGAGAGAAAGTTACAATAAGATAAGGAAGATGTTGCAAATCTTAATTTGCTCAGACAGAGGGAACAACGATGACTGGATTTATTCGGGGACTTTTTGGCGGTTCCGATAAGAAGAAAAAGGCAGCGCCGCCGAAGCCGCCCAAGCAGGAAAAGACTTTTTTCTTAGATGCGGACGACGCTAAAACCTATGGCGATATTGACTACATGCGCTCAGCTAAGACAGTTAAGCGCACATTCGCCAAGAAGAAAGGCGTAAAGGAAGAACTAGAAAGCGTGCGGCAGATTTCTGCTTTGGGCAGCGCCGAAGTGGATAAGAATGGGCGGATAGTTTCCCAAGCATCGCAGTTTGGCAGTCAGGCTAAGACTGACGCTGCTAGCAGCGAGTCCTCTCAGCGACGTCGGCCCGACAGCAGCATGGATACGTTCCGCAACATGGCCCGCGACATGAAGAAGTAGGGACTATAGCTGGAGAGATACACAGCCTGTGTAACTCTCCAGTCAGTTTTAAGCCTACGCGAAAGCGGGAATTTGGACGGTTTCTAGCCGTCCTTCTTTTTGAGCCATAAACAGCATCAGATCGACAACCCGGTTGGAGTAGCCCCATTCGTTGTCATACCAGGCAACGACCTTGAAGAAATTGGCGTTGAGTTCAATCCCGGCTCCGGCATCAAAGATGCTAGAGCGCGGATCGCCTTGAAAATCGGTAGAAACAACCGGATCCTCGGTATAGCCCAAGACGCCTGCTAAATCGGTTTCTGCTGCCTGCTGCATCGCCTCGCAGATGGCCCCGTAGCTGGTTGCCTGCTCGGTCTTAAAGGTTAAGTCTACGACTGAGACATCGGGAGTCGGCACCCGCAGAGCCATTCCCGTCAGCCTGCCTGTTAATTCTGGCAGAACTAGCGTTACGGCCTTGGCGGCTCCGGTAGAGGCCGGGATGATGTTTTGGCCAGCGCCGCGTCCGCCGCGCATATCTTTCTTGCTTGGCCCATCGACCGTTGGCTGGGTCGCAGTTGAAGCGTGCACCGTGGTCATCAGCCCTTCAGCCAGGCCGAAGCGATCGTTAATCACTTTGGCAATGGGAGCCAGACAGTTGGTGGTGCAGCTAGCATTAGACACGACGCGATCGCGCTCTGGATTAAAGGTTTCGTGATTTACCCCCATGAGCAACGTCGGCACCTGCTCAGGATCCTTGGTCGGCGCAGAGATGACCACGCGCTGAGCGCCTGCCTCTAGGTGCTGGGCTGCAGCGCTGTAGGTAGTGAAGAGTCCGGTGGCTTCGACCACGTAGTCAACGCCCAACTGCTGCCAGGGCAGTTCAGCCGGGTTGCGCACCGCGCTGCAGGGAATCAGCTTGCCGTTGACAATAATGCCTTCATCGCAGGCGCTGACTTCGCCGGGAAAGCGTCCGTGGGTGGAGTCGTACTTCAGCAGATAAGCCAGATTCTCCGGCGGTACCAAATCGTTGATGCCGACAAACTCAAGATTGGGATGGCGAATACCGGCCCGTAGAACCAAGCGGCCAATACGGCCAAAGCCATTGATAGCAATTTTTAGGGTCGTCATAGATAGCTAGAGTATGTCCGATAGACTGTTGCTTCCTGGTTTATCGGCAAGTGAGGGGTCTAAGGTGGGGATCTCGATATTTTTTAAGACTTCGCCCCTCTTTTATTTCTAAGCAGTTACAAAATTGCCTTTTCATAACACGCTGATAGCAGCCTGAATGAAGATTAACTGGCCCTGCCAGGTAACCGTTTGGTGGAGCAGCTGCTGGGTAAAGAGAGTTTTAATCGCTTTCAGGTCAGCCGCTGTCAGCGAGTTGGCGAGGCGATCGCCATAGCTAGGTCGTCCCTCTGACCGCTGGTTTCAGCCTGGGTCAGAGA
>JAAHIC010000772.1 GCA_010671965.1 Leptolyngbya sp. SIO4C5 | reverse complement strand
TTAGATATGATGACTGAAAAAA
This sequence comes from Leptolyngbya sp. SIO4C5, assembly GCA_010671965.1. Lineage (GTDB taxonomy): Bacteria > Cyanobacteriota > Cyanobacteriia > Phormidesmidales > Phormidesmidaceae > Sphaerothrix > Sphaerothrix gracilis. Next base: position 2,605 of record JAAHIC010000772.1, on the reverse strand, counting down.
TAAAAAATATTACTGCGCTGAAAAGAGTAGACCACACACCTCGACTAACCCCGGATCGAGTCGTCTGAACTACCCAGATAGCGGCTATGGCAGCCATACAGCCACCCAAAAATAAGCCATACTTATCTTCCGAGAAAATTGCCAAACTTGTGAACCCGCCTAGAACACCGATACAACTCCCTGCGATCGCACTCAGTACCCACATGGAACCGATGAGCACCACGCGCAGGCTACGAACCTGACCAAAAACTTCAGCTTCAAAACTGGGAGCAACTTCCCTTTGAGAAAAATGTTTGCCGATCATTAAGTTTTTTGCCATAACTCCTGAAAATTTGTCCAGGATTTTGTTGTCGATTACTGATTCACACTGTATCTGAGTTTTTTGATAGTATTTCCTATTTTTTAGAGAAATTAAATTTGAAATTAGTTTTCAGGTAGCAAGAGAAAGGTCTAGTTATGGTTGCTCAAGAAAAATCTAATACTCAAGAAGCGGTTGTTAAAAGCTTCAAAATTTTTAGCCGCATTGTTCAGAATAAAACAATCACCGATATTGTCTGCAACGGAGATAACAGCTTCTGCCAGTGGGTAACTAACAATTTGTCAGAATCAGGAGATGCCGCAGCCTTCACGGATCATGAAATTAGCCTGCAGGCAAAAATTAAAATCCTTGGCGCTAGATCGGCAAAAATTCAGCCTCGGTTCAAATTTTTATCGATTGGGCAGCCGGACTATTTACCAATCGCGTTTTTAGAAAAAGGTTTACGCGCCAGTGCGCCCGTTTGCCGCATTAGTCGTCGCTATGCGCTAGAGGATCTAATCAAACTGATTGGTCAGCAAAGCGTCGATGATTTTCCTGAGATTCTGTCTCCCATTTCGACCCATCTGCAGCTAGAGGAATCGTTTTGGCGAAAATATACGGGTAAAGCCGTGGAGATTGCCTGCCAGGACTCACACTTTCGCCAGAGACAGCGGTATCAGAGCAATCCTGACGTCGTCGTTCCTTTTGCAACCGGGTTTTTAGTGGGGCGCGATTGGCTGCTGACGAACCACCACGTTTTGTCGAGTCCGGCTGTCGTGCAAGACTGTATTGCTCAGTTCAATTATGAACGTGACGCCAAGGAGCGATCGCTTCACCCGGTTAACTATCAGTTCGATCCTAATTTCTTCGTCGGCAATCCGGCGCTTGACTACAGCTTAGTCAAACTCAAGCCGCTGGTAGATCAGACTGAACTCGATCGCTACAAAGTTGATTACTATGCCGCAGGCGATAACTTCGGCTGGCTGCCAATGCATCCAAGAGCCGATATGGTGCTGCCGCCTATGATTGCTAGTGAGACGCTGCTAGCTGAGATTAGCGACGAAGCCCTAAGGCTGCGTATGACCCAGGCTGATTTTCCGGGAGAACCCGTCAGCCTGATTCACCATCCGCGCGGTCGGCAAAAAGAAATCACCCTGTTTGACAATCGGGTACAGGCGGTCTACGAAAACGCAATCGAATACATGACAGACAGCGACTTAGGCTCATCCGGGAGTCCCGTTTTGAATCGAGACTGGGAACTTGTGGCTCTGCATCACGCTTTACTGGTGGAAGATCAGTTCGCCGACGTGGCGCCGCCCATTGGCAAGTCCCAGCCACCCCAGCAGCGTCCTCGCGGCAGAATCCGAGGCAGCGCAGGCATTCGCATTCATAAAATTGTCGAAGATTTAGGAAAGTTTCAGGTTGAACAAGAGCCCAGCCTCAAAGGCTTTCTAGATGAATATGTGCACTATCGCATTGTTAGACCCAGCCGAGTTTTTCTATCTTTCATTGGCGATTTAGAGTATCCCAAGCACTTCCTCAAAGAGGTAGAAGCTGTTCGCCGAGAGCCGCAACTGCTTACTGTGCTAAAAAGAGTGCTTGAGCAGGTTCAGATCCGGCTGCAGGCAAATGGCTATCAAGTTTTCATAGCCCCCAGTGAATTCGAAGATCCGCTCAAAGTGATCGACTGGATCAACAACCGTAGCTATCCCCAAAGCAGCACTGACCAGGACTACCGGGTCGGCGATGTGGCGCTGCAGTTTTCCCTCAGACACAATCCTGAACACCCCAACCTGCGAGGCGTCTCGGCTTACTATATTGGCTTTAAGTCTGAACGTCGCTCCCACGGCGATATCGTCCTGCAAGCCTTGACTAAAGCCTTACTTGACGAGTTGCCCAATCGCGGCAGCCGCGCTGATGACTCGCAGAGTGCCGAAGGTTTGCCCTTTTGCCGGGATGTGATGATGCCGTCTTTAGTGCTGAATCTAGGATTTTGGACAAATGCTGCCGATCGCAGTCTGATTGCAGCAGCGGTGGCGCAGAAGGCTGCTAACTCGCAGGCGTTTGAGCAGCTAGTTGCCGGATTAGTTAACGGGATCATGGCTTGGAGTCGGAGCTTGAACCCGATGGCGGCGGTGCTGGCGAATGGAAGTGCAGCGAGTCAGACTGTAAATAGCCTGTAGGTCTATTCATCCATTGGGCTTGGCGGAGAATACAAATAGGGAAATAGGGATTCAGAAAATATGTCTCAGCCCGAAAGATCGCTGCCCGAAATGTGAAAAACATTCTCCGGCTGCGATCTTTCGA
>JAAHIC010000771.1 GCA_010671965.1 Leptolyngbya sp. SIO4C5 | reverse complement strand
ACGGCACTACCTGCAGCAGCAGTCACAGCAGTACGGCTTCCAAATCGTCAGCACTGACTACTATTTGTACCCCAATCAGGCCCGTAACCTGGGCCTAAAGCAGGTCACTACGCCCTACCTAGTCTTCATTGACAACGACGTGATCGTCTCGCCCGGCTGGCTAGAAGCGCTGCTGAACTGTGCGCAAGAAACAGAGGCCGCCATTGTGGGGCCGCTGATGTGCCAATATGAACCGATTCATCAGGAAGTCCATTTTGCTGGCGGCGAGGCTCATGTCTGGACCGATAAAACCGGCCGTCGCCGCGTCCGCGAAAAAATGTACGACCAGGGCAAAACCGTAGAGGCAATTCGTCATCGACTCAAGCGATCGCCTACCGAACTGGCAGAATTTCACTGTGTTCTGGTCCGCCGCTCTGTTTTTGATCAGCTGGGTCAGCTAGATGAAACCATGCTCAATACCAAAGAGCACCTAGATTTCTGCATGAGCGTACGCGAAACCGGCGAAACGGTCTATTTTGAACCTGACTCATTGGTCACATACCTGCCCGGTGCGCCTCAAGACTGGTCCGATGTGCACTACTACATGCTGCGCTGGAGCGATGCCTGGACGCTATCGAGCCTGCATCGCTTCCGCGATAAGTGGCAACTGGCAGAAGATGGCTACTTCAAAAATAAGTATAAAAAGCTGGGCTGGCGGCGCTATATGTCGCTGATTGAGCCTTTGGCCCGTCGTCTGACCTTTAACGTCGGCAGCAGTTTTGTCGCTAGAGCGATCGCCAAGCTAGAACACGGCCTCAATCGCTATTTGACCTATCAGCATCAAAGAAGCCAAAAGCGTTTGGACCCTCCAGCCTAGGATATGAAAGACTTTCGGCAAAAGGTCTTACAGGGTGTTCTGTGGACAACTCTCCAAAATTGGGGGGGACAGCTAGGCTCTCTGTCAGTCTTTTTTGTCTTGGCGCGGCTATTAGAGCCTGAAGATTTTGGCTTAGTGGCCTTAGCCAATGTCTTTCTGGCGTTTGTCCAAGTGTTTTTAGATCAGGGTTTTCCCAAAGCTCTGATTCAGCATCAGCAGCTTGAGCCTCAGCACGCTCACACAGCTTTCTGGACAAATATTGTCTGCGGCTCGGTGCTGACGGGCCTCTGTATTCTGTTAGCGCCTTTTGTTGCGAGCCGGTTCGACGAAGCTCAGCTGACCCCCATTCTGCGCTGCTTTTCGCTATTGTTGCTGATCGGCTCTTTTACAGGTGTGCAAGAAGCGCTGTTAGAGCGTCAGTTTAAGTTTAAGTTTGTCGCTTTGCGATCGCTGCTGGGTTTACTGATTAGCGGTATTTTGGGCATTAGCGCCGCTCTTTTAGGATGGGGCGTCTGGAGCTTAGTTGTTCAACAACTGGTTTACGAATTAGTCGGTGCCATTGTGCTTTGGCGAGCCAGTAGCTGGCGGCCCAAACTACAGTTTTCCTGGCGGCACTTTAAAGAGCTTTTCAGCTTCGGCATTAATATTTTAGCTTTCAACTTTTTGGGATTTATTAATACTCGCTCAGATGACCTGCTGATCGGCTATTTTTTAGGGCCAACGGCCTTAGGCTACTACAGCGTCGCCTACCGCATTTTGCAGATTATGGTTCAGCTCCTGATCGATACGTTCAATCGGGTAGCGCTGCCAACTTTTTCACGCCTAGCCTCGGACTTATCTGTTTTTCGTAAGGCTTTTTATCAGGCGACTCAGCTAACCAGCACAGTTTCTTTTCCCTGTTTTCTGGCAGTTGCGATTTTAGCCCCAGAGATTTTGTCTTTACTGTTTGGTGAACAGTGGCTGCCTTCAGCGCCTGTTTTACAATTCCTGGCTTTAGCTGGCATCTTTCGCACTGTTTCCCGCTTCAAAGGAGCTATCTTCATGGCAATGGGCAAACCTTCATGGCGAGTATGGATTGGCCTAATGAGTTCAATCTTAAACCTCAGCTTGTTCGCGCTGGCTGTGCGCTGGGGAGTCGCTGCTGTCGGCTTGGCTTACCTAGTTCGTACAGCCATCATGTTTCCCATCGAGCAAAGCGCCGTTGGCCGGTTGATTAAAGCGCCGATGCAAGATTACTTACGTCAGCTTTTAGCTCCTTTGGCTAGCGCCATATTGATGGCAGTAGCTATTTTCATCGCCCAGCAGACTATTAACTTAACAGCCTTTCCCGTAGCACAGCTTATAGTACTAATTGCGATTGGCTCAGTGATCTACCTAGTGTTACTAAAGCTATTAGCCCCCAAGCTATTCAAGCAGTTGCTGGCTACAGCGCTCTCGCTCTTGCCCAAACTCAACTACAAAAACATTTAATAATAATTTTTAGAACAGAAATTTTATTAAACAAAACGCTGATTTCCCTAAAAGATAGATATTAATCCAGAAAGTCATTACCGGACCAGTTTGGTATTTACCTCAATGAATGAACCTCTGCTGAGTATTATTATTCCAACTCACAATCGACCTCATCTGCTAGAAAAGGCTATTCAAAGCGCATTGCAGCAAACGCTATGTAGAAGCTGTCTCGGAGGAAGTAAGGCCCCGGATAATCCACCCCGGCCACGTCCTCATTCATTTGGAATTGGCAGATCGCGCTTCACATGTGTGCTCGCAGTA
>JAAHIC010000770.1 GCA_010671965.1 Leptolyngbya sp. SIO4C5 | reverse complement strand
TTTCGACCTTCGCCAGAAGCCTCATTTCCGATCTTGTTGACGGGTGGGCTGAGGTTGGAGCGTTGTGGACTGAGGGTTTTCGCTCCCTCCAAAAATGCTAGAAAATCACGCGGAGGCGCTATGTATAAGGTGTTTTCTGCGGCGCTAACGGCCTCAGTGCTGTGGCTGGCTGCGGGGTATCGGCCTGCGATCGCTCAGAACTGTACGGAAAACTGCCGCTCCGATCAGATTCAGTTTCCGGTAGGCGAGCCAATTAAGGTACAGGTGATCAATCGCTCACCCGCTCTAGTTGAAATTGAGCAGGTGGTCAGAGTTTCACCCTATCGGCTCCGTCCAACTCAGTCAGTTGACTTCGATTTTAAGGACGGCACTCTTAACAATGTGTCCGTTGTTTTTTGGAACAGTAACGATCAGCCACTGCGCACATCTCTTTCTCGCCCGGAGCGCAACACCTTGAGAATTGAGATTTTCCCCTTTCCGTTTGAACCCAGCGATCGCTCTGTGTACGTGCTCAACGACGGCAGAGTGATGATTTACTAAGGCACCGCAGCCGCTTCTCGATTTTGGCAATCCGCCCTATGATGTAGTTCAAGCGATCTAGTAACCACAAGTTTTATTTTGGATCTCTCTGCTGGGGAAACTGAAAATCAGGTCGCCGCCGAGTCGCTACCTGCGGCGGAGCGATCGCCTGCTGTCCAGTCATCTCAGATGCCCCAGCAGCGCTGGCAGATCTTGCCACCGCAGCCTGAGGCCGCTCAGTCTCTAGCCCGCGCCACTCAGCTTTCGCCGCTATTGACCCAGGTATTGCTCAACCGGGGGATTGACACCGCAGAGGCCGCTGCCGAATTCATCAACCCAGAGCTGCAGAACCTGCCCGATCCGATTGAGGAATTTACCGATCTGCCCCTCAGCCTAGAACTGCTGGTCACCGCAATTCAGCAACACCAAAAGATTGCCATCTGCGGTGACTATGACGCCGACGGCATGACCAGTACCGCCCTGCTGATGCGGGCACTGCGTTTTTTGGGTGCCAATGCCAACTATGCCATTCCCAGTCGGATGCAGGAAGGCTATGGCATCAATACCCGCATTGTGGAAGACTTTCACGCTGAAGGGGTCGGGCTAATTTTGACGGTGGATAACGGTATTGCCGCTCACGCCCCGGTTGCCCGTGCCCGCGAACTGGGCCTAGCCGTCATTATCACCGATCACCACGACCTGCCGCCGGAGCTGCCCTGCGCCAACGCCATCTTGAACCCTAAACTGCTGCCGCAAACCTCTCCCTACTGGGGCGTAGCGGGCGTAGGCGTGGCTTATATCTTGGCGATTTGCCTAGCCCAGTGCTTAGGCAAAACCCAGGATCTAACAGTGCCTCTGCTGGAGCTGTTCACCCTAGGGACGATTGCCGATCTAGCGCCGCTGACGGGAGTAAACCGGCGCTGGGTGCGGCGAGGGCTAAAGCTGCTGCCGCGATCGCGCATTCCTGGCATTCAAGCGCTAATTCAGGTGGCGGGACTAGGTGACCAAAAAGGGGGGCTGAAGCCAGAGGCGATTGGTTTTCGGCTGGGACCCCGGATCAATGCGGTGGGGCGAATTGCCGATCCGCAAATCGTTATTGATATGCTCACCACCGATGACGTGGGTATTGCCCTGCAGCGGGCCATGCAGTGCGAAGAGGCCAACCAGCTACGACAGCGTCTCTGTGAGCTGATTGAAGAACAGGCGATCGCCTGGTGTGAGGCGCAGCAGGCCGAAGGCAAGCTGAATTTGCAGGAAGAGCGGGTGCTGGTAATCGTGCAGCCGGAATGGCATCACGGCGTCATTGGCATTGTCGCCTCGCGGCTGGTGGAGCGCTATGGCGTCCCGGTTTTTATCTGCACCTATGAAGACGAAGCGCAAAAAGAAATTCGCGGTTCGGCCCGTGGCATTCCAGAGTTCAACGTCTTTGAAGCCCTGCAGAGCTGCCATGACTTAATGCACAAATACGGTGGTCATAAGGCGGCTGGCGGCTTCTCTTTTCCGACCAAGAACTTACGTCAGGTCAGGTCGCGCCTCAGCAACTTTGCCTGTCAGCAGCTTGAGATTGAACACCTAAAACCGCTGGTGGTTGCAGACGTTCAGGCCAATCTGGCTCAAGTTACCCTTGCTCTCTACCAGCAAATCGACCAGATCCATCCCTGCGGCATTCAAAACCCTGACCCCGTGTTTTGGACGCCCAATGTGCGGGTGCTAGAGCAGCAAACCGTCGGTCGCAGCCGCGCCCACCTAAAGCTCACCGTTGGGCAAGAAGCTCACGGCGGCGGTTCGCTAGCGGCAACCATCAAAGCGATCGCTTGGCGCTGGGGCGACTATCTGCCCTTGCCCAACCGCCTCGACATTGCTTACAAGCTCAAGCTGAACGAATGGAAAGGCGATCGCACCGTTGAGCTTGAACTTATCGGCGTCCGCCTGCCCAACCGCCAAAAGCTTCCCGTTCCCCCCGTACCATCTCCGCTCGACGGCGGGTCATTACCGCTTGAGGCTAACGACAGCCAGCCTTCTACCCCACTTGCCCCTGCTCACAACCAACCAACCTCATCCCCCTCACCTCTCCCATCTCCCTCACCTCCCCCCCCTCCCCCACCCTCCCC
>JAAHIC010000077.1 GCA_010671965.1 Leptolyngbya sp. SIO4C5 | reverse complement strand
AAGCGGGACTGGCCGATGATGTCGTCGAGACCCCGGCCAAAGGCTGCCGCAGCATTGCGGCTAATCTGCAGGATATTGAGATTAGGCTCTTGCAAAACCAGCAAAATGCCATGAGGCTGTATCTGCCCTAGGGTATGAATTTCGGGCCGCTTCAGCCGAGTCAGATTAATAGCTTGGTTTTCCAGAAGTTTGCTCATGATTGGCCTCCAGCGACCAGAAAGAAGAGTTCACAAAATAAATAGCTAAATACGATCAAACGCAACATAAGGCTTCAGCTTAAAGGGGAACAGCAATAACGAGATCAAAACCTGCCTTCGTTCACTATAGAGCAGAGATTTTGTCTCCGAATTGAGCCTGAGTAGCGATCGCTTAGCTCTCAGCAACCAGCTTGAAAGAACGCAATTATCAATTGCAAAAATCTTTTTTAGTTAATACTTCTCAATAGAGATGGCGGCATCAACTGAGATGTCTCAATGAAGTTTTTATAAGCGTCCTGGAGAAGAGAGCCAAGTCGCTTGCAGGCTTTATTAAAAGATTCTAAAAAATCAGCCAGACTAATTGTTGAAAATTTACTGACTTCATTGCCGTTTAAATATTCTTTTTTGCTTACAAAAATCAGCCTGCCTAAACAAAAGTTAACTCTAGGAGTAGTCTTACTCTAGTGGCAGCGTTACAACTCCCAACCAAAATTCTTCGATTCGTTTAACAATCTGAAACAGTTGATCGAAGTCGGCTGATTTGAGCACGTAGCAGTTTCCCTGCAGGGTGTAGGTTTTTAGCACGTCTTCTGGGCGATCGCAGAGGGTCAAGACCACGGTTGGAATCCGCTTGAGCTGTGGCGCTGCTTTGATTTCTGCGAGAAGTTCCCGCCCGTCTTTGGCAGGCAAATCTAGATCCAATAGAATCAGATCGGGGCGAGCTGCTGTTCTGTACTCCCCCTGTCGATAAAGAAAATTGAGGGCCTGTTCACCATCGGCGATCGCGACAATTTTGTGCGGTACGGTACTTTCTTGAAAAACGGCCTCAATCAGCCGTTGGTGTTCAAGGCTATTTTCGATGACTAAAATCAGCCGGGGCTTAACAGGGCTTTCCATCTCTCGCTGCGAAAATTGAGTGCGATTCTATCCTAATGAGGCGGCTTCAGTTTCAACAAAAAATGCTGAGTAACTAAAGATCCGGCAGTCCTGACGCAGACTGCGGGGATCGCTCTATTCCTGACCATCCTCCAAAACCTAAGCTGTAGCTGATAGCAAATTCAGCTCAAAAACCTCCTTTCCCAAGTCAGAAAAAGGAGGTCAAAAAAAGAGCTAACGGGCCGGGTAGAGCCTATCTGTCTGCCTATGGCAAAGCCTGACTAAACTCACCCATCACGACTCAATCACTAGCTCACATCGGATTTCTTCACCAAATGAGCCTCTAAGAACCACAGGCGCATATCGGCAGTACGAGAAATCTCGGTGTAGAGATCGGCTGTATCCGCGTCGCCCGCCTCGTCAGTTGTATCAATAGCCTGACGCAGGTGCTTAGCATAGGCCGCATAGCGCTCGGCCAGAGCCGTCACATGCTCGTCGCCCATGATGGCATCAACCGGATATTCCGGCAGAATTGAGCCGCTAGCCGCCATGCGGGCAGTGCCCATAGCCGTGCCGCCCAGAGCCGTCACGCGCTCGGCCACCATGTCTACATACTCTTCTAGCTCAGTTGCCATTTCATCAAATAGCTCGTGTAGCTGATAGAAGTCCATACCCTTGACGTTCCAATGGGCCTGCTTGGTTTGGGTTTTGAGATCTAGGGTTGCCGCTAAAGTCTGATTGAGTAGATCGACGACCTGAACGCGGGTATCGGCAGGTAGATCAATGCGAGTGGGATAGAAGCGACGAGACGTCTTAGATTCGCGGGTTGGGGTTGCAACCATGAAGCGTTCTCCTGTAGATAGCTGTGTCAATAACAATCAGATAGTCGCAAAGCGGTGCCAGTCAGTCTGTTCAGCAGAGACAGCAGCTTTGCTCTCAACTTCCTAAATCATACTCGTTATGAGTTCACTTTGTCAACGAGCGTCGAGGCTCATCTCTGGTTCTCAGAACTTGTGCGCTTGACGAGGTTTTAATTTACTGCAGGCTGTTCCGGCTGTCGCCGTCCTTAGCAAGGGGGCAGGGGAGGGCTGGCCTATGTCTCTGACTGTCTTGAGTTTTAAACGGCGTAAATTCTAACTTTTCTTGTGAACCCCCAAGACAATTACCCTGGCAGCCGGGTTACGGCTTGTTTCTCTAAATTTGGAGCTTCTACCTTTTTTCGGCATCTGTCCTCAGCCGGACTTGTCGGCAAAAATCCCAGCCTCAAATGACTCTTTGCTGCTCTTAATCTAATAAATTCTGTCAGTCCAGGGATAGGCCACTGCGGTAAAAGGAACTCTGCCTTTTACTTATTTCCGATCGCTATGAAGACAAAGTTACAGGTGAAAATAAATTGTTAGAGCCGTCTGAAACGCTTCACTCTAGCTCTTGTTCTGCCTTTTGCCGAAGAGCTTCCTGGGCTGCGCCGATGAGTAAACCGCCCATAGCCCCCGCGATCGCATATTGCCCGTGCATCTGAGACGGGTAGCGATCGCGGTTGATCTCAGCTAGACCTAGCCCCAACATCGCGCCCACGAGACAGGTGATCAGGCTAGAGAATACAATGCATCGAGCGTTCATAGCTTACTCCCGGTTATGTGGTCCACGCTAGCTCCTGGTTCTATCCCAATTCTTCCAAAAAGTTGTGAGCCACCCGCACTGATGCAAGAAACTTTAACCCTGATTCATATAGGTTAAAGAAACAGATCTATCATCCGGGAGAGTGAAGAATACTCCAGCTTTTTCCTAAGATGCAGAGTCAGGCTGATATGCGAATATCCGCATAATTCCTGACATCCGTGGTTAGTGGGTTTACGTACTTCCTATTAGCAGAGGTTTACTGTGGCGCTTATGCTCTCTTGGGGCTGGGTTTGGGACTCATTTTGGCATGTTCCCACCTTGGGAATTTTGAATCAGCCTATTCAAGATCCGGTGACTGTTTTTCTAGTCATTGTTGGGATCATGCTGGTGGCACCGCTGATCTTTGAGCGGTTGCGACTGCCGGGCATTGTCGGCCTCATCTTAGCGGGTGTGGTAGTCGGCCCCCACGGCCTCAACCTGCTAGAGCGCGACGAGACTATTGTGCTGCTTGGAACGGTTGGGCTGCTGTTTCTAATGTTTTTAGGCGGTTTGGAAACCAGCCTGGACGATTTGAAGCGCAACGCCAAGTCGGCAATCGGCTTTGGGCTGGCAACATTCTTAGTGCCGATGGCGATCGGGACTGGGGCACTGATGCTGATGGGATATGGTGCCTTGGCTGCGGTGTTAGTGGCTTCCTGTTTGGCCTCTCACACGCTGGTGGCCCTGCCCATTCTGAGCAAGCTGGGCATTATGCGCGTGCCTGCGATTACCGCAACCTTAGGCGGCACCTTGATTACCAACGTTCTGGCGCTGCTGGTCTTGGCCGTGGTTGTTAAAGCCCAAGAAGGGGATTTAACCCTGAGCTTTTGGCTGTTTTTAATTCCGTCGCTCATCATTTTTACGTTTGCTACGCTATGGGGCGTACCGCGTTTGGGCCGATGGTTTTTCCGTAAATTTGGCCATGATGAGGGGGCTGAATTTGTCTTTGTGCTAGCGGCGCTGTTTGTCGTGTCTTATATCGCCGGACTGATTGAAGTAGAGCCAATTGTGGGGGCGTTTTTAGTAGGCGTTGCTATTACCCAGCAAATTCCGACGCTTAGCCCGCTGATGAACCGAATTCAGTTTATTGGCAATACGCTGTTCGTGCCATTTTTCCTAATCTCAGTAGGAATGCTGGTGGACCCGCTGATTCTTTTTCGAGAGCCGAAGTCGCTGCTAGTCGCCTCTGTCATTATTGTGGCGGAGTTGCTGAGTAAATTTTTATCGGCTTGGGGGTCAGGTAAGGTGTTTGGCTGGACGTTTCCCAGCAGCATGACGGTGTTTGGCCTATCGGTAGCTCAAGCTGCTTCTACCCTGGCAGCTATTACGGTGGCTTTCAACCTGAAAATTGTTGATGAGGCGACGGTCAACGGCATTATCGCCATGATTTTAGTAAGCTGCATTGCCTCTCCCTGGATTACGGAACGCTGGGGAACCCAAGTGCAGCCGGTCGCTCCCCAAAAGACGACCGAAAGCGAGGCGGCGGTGGAATGGGGCAAGCGGATTTTAGTGCCTGTGGCTAACCCCAGCACTGAGGATAATTTGCTCAACCTGGCGATTTTGCTCTCGAAGCGGATGAAGGGAACATTACTGCCGCTGCATGTTCTCTCCGATCGCCACGGTGCAATCTCAACAGCAGAGCAGCTCAGACAGCAGCAGCTTCTGGCTACAGCAGAGAACGTAGCTCACAGCGCTGTGGTGGAGGTCGAAACCATTGGCCGCGTTGATGACAGCATTGATCGTGGCGTTATTCGCACAGCGGCTGAGCGCCAGGCCAGCCTAATTGTCTGCGGTTGGAAGGGCTATTCTACCTACCGAGACAGCCTGTTTGGTGATGTGATTGACAACGTGGTCAATCAGGCCACAACGCCCGTTTTGATCGCTCGGTTTCCTAAGCCCATTGAAAACGTGCAGCGGGTGCTGCTGGCAATGCCGGCGATTCGCATTCTTTCAGCTGCCAATGAGTTGGCAATTGTAGTGGCGCAGCAGCTCGCAGAAGAACTCAAAGCGCCGCTGGCAATATTGATGGTGTGGAGCGGGCCAAAGACGCGACAGCCTAAGGTCAACTGGCGCGATCGCTTTCCTGAAACCGCCAGTGTCAAAGAAGTGCGTGGTAACTTTGTCCGCCGAGTTTCTGAAGGCTTCAGCGAGAATGATCTGCTGGTACTGCCTGCCCGTCGCCGTCAGCGCCAGGGCAAGTGGATCATGCACCGGGAACCAGAGGCGATCGCCCATAAGCACTGGGAGTCATCCATGTTAGTGGTGTATACGCCTGTGGGGGTAGGCGGAACCTATGGCTATGTATCTGCTACAGATGAAACGCCAACAGCCTCTGTCCCTGCTGAACCCCCAGAACCGCTGGCGTTATAGAGATAGCGCTATTAGAAAATGTGACAGAAACCGGGCTGCGTCTATACCAAGCCCGGTTTTTAAAGACCTATTACATCCACAGCGCTCCGTGAGACCAGGTCATCAGTTCGGCTGGCTCAACCGCTAAGTTGGTGCGGCTTTCCTACCGTCGTTGTTCCTGCCGCAGCACGAACAGATTGGCATGAAGACTGGCGATAACTTTTTGCCCTGCTTTTGTCGCCGACAAGTAAAACATACTGTCCTGCACGTAGGGATAAACAATATCCCAAAAGAAATGAGGATAGCTGGCTCGAAGCTCGCCGACATGCTGGTAGCCAAGCTGCTGGTTCATGCCTGTTTCCGCTAGCTCCTGAAATAGGGCAGGTAGCTTTTGCAGGTAGTGGCGATCGCTGATCTGTCCCAGCAGATCAGCGGCGCGGCACAGCCCGCCATGGCTGAGAGTATCAGCATAGCGATCGCCCGCCGGAATCGGAAAGCGGGTCAGCTCAATAATGGCATTGACGGCTTCAAGGTCAATTAGCTCAGTGTCTAAACGGGCGCTGACAAAGATTTGGCTGCGATCGACATGGTAAGGCGCTAGGCTAGCATCGGTGCAACCGGGCTGCAGGAAAACAGTTTTGCCCGCTGCATTTTTGACACAGCGGCGGGCAGGCAGGCGATCGCCGGGGCAAACGCCTTGCACATAGCCAACATCCTGGCAGAGGAGAGCAATTGTAAAGTTGAGCCAGTCTTGGGGGCTGACATCGCCGTCACGCACCTGTTTACCCTGGAGAATGGCTTGCCCAGTCCAGGTCGTCAGCAGCGTGTGTTCAACCGTATGATAAGGAGCGCTGCTTTCAGACAAGATGCTTAAAACCTGCCGGGCAGTGCGACCTATTAGGGCGATCGCTGCCTGATTCTGACGGCCGTAGCTGCGCTGGTAGTTAATTTCTAAATGCGAAACCAAGACATCAATTGCAAGCTGCGTTGGATCAAACATAGGCCATTCCTTGTACAAAAAAGACAGATTTCTCTGCTTCAGTCAACCGAAATACACAAACAACCAGCATCACTTAAAGGTACGGAAGTTCCCAGCAAATTAAAACCATAAAAACTCACACTTTTTAAAGATAGTTTTTGCTTTTTAGCTGGCTTAAAGACATGAAAAAGCAGACCTGTTAATAACAGATCAGTTTGAGGAAATAAGTGATTTACTCTCTACAAAAAACAGCTCAAAAAACGAACTATTTAATTAGTGAGTTCATTCATCGGTGAATTAATCAGTCCTTAGCGACAATATTTAAAGCGGAGCAACCAGCTTTGATACTGGCTGAGCGACGATTTCAGGTATCCGCAGCCGATTAAAGTTTACATCGGTCAATTGACTCAGCTATATTCTAAAACTTCAGTGTTTTGGCGGATGTGACGGCAAAAATGATTTCCTATGGGCTAGATCATGCCCTGCTGTGATCTAGATCAGGTTATTTTTTGACCCGTTGATTAGTATAAACACGGAAGACATAGGACTTTATTAGTCACTGGAATAAGACTTCTAGGGTCAAAATTGTTACCTTCAATCTAGATTTTTCTCTATATCGAAGGCAAAGCATCTCTTTTCAGGGGCATCATTTACCACAGACAAAAAATTAGGATGGTCAGCATTTTGCTGATAGTAAGCGCCAATGCAGCATCTTCCTCAATCTCAGGCAATAGCCGCTGAAACCGCCTTTCAAATAGTCGATCAGCAAGTTTTTGAACATACCAATAAGCGTCTCAACGACTTGGAAAGGCAGGTCTTTATTGGTTCCTGGCAGGACAAAACCTACAGCGAAATCTACCCGGCCAATCCGCCCTATGTCGAAAAATCAGTGGGGTACAAACTGTGGCGCAAACTATCTGAGGTTTTGGGGGAACGGGTCAGAAAAAAGCAGCTCAAGAGCGCGGTGATGCGATCGCTCAGCGATTCGCTAACCCCCCAGCGAGTGCTGATTTGCTATCACACCCAGCTCCATCAGCATCCCCTGCCCCGGCAGCTTTCCCAGGCGCTGATGCAGCAGGGCCATGAGGTGACGCTAGCAGATGAAAGCAACGAAGCCGATATTCAATCACTGCGGCAACGGCTAGAAAGGACGCTGACCGCAACAGAGGATTCAGCAGCCTGGGACTATCTGGTTTTTATTGTTCTAGTAGAATCAGCGGCGGCTCAGTAGGGCGATCGCTTTGGCCCAAAATCAGCGGGTTTCAGTCACTGACTCTGTTTCCGGCACCGCCTGAGCCGAAGAGTCCGTCATCTGAGTTTCCAACGTCAGGGGGACGGCAGCGGCGGTCTCTGAGGCAGAGAGCTGGGCTGCCGCTGTGGTGGGCTGAGCCTTAGCTGCTTCCTGGACTCGCTGGGTAAGCAGCGCGGCTATCAGCATGAATACGCCGCCCAGGACCACGGCAGTCAGGCGATTGTCGTGCAGAAACTGAATCATCACCCAGCCCAAAACGAGGGAAGCTACAATTTCTGGCAGCACAATGAAAAAGTTGAAAATACCCATGTAGATACCGCTTTTCTTCGGCGGCAGCGCCCCCACCAGCATGGCATAGGGCATGGCTAGCATACTGGCCCAGGCAATCCCTACTCCCACCATCGACAGCAGCACCAGGTACTGGTTGTGAATAAAGTTGAGCGAAATCAGACCGGCAGCACCACAAACTAAACATAGGGCATGGGTGGTTTTGCGGCTGGTGGCAGCGGCAATCTTAGGCAAGACCAGAGAAAAGGCAAAGCAAACAGCGTTGTACATGGCAATACACAGGCCCGCCCACTCAATCCCCTCGGCATAGAGGGGGGAGGCTTCATCCACTGCGCCCAAAATATTGCGGGCGATCGCCGGGGGAAAGTACAAAAACATACAGTACATCCCCAACCAGCTAAAGCACTGCACCCAGGCGAGCTGCCGCATGGTGGGGGGCATTTGCTTGAGGGCTGTGCCAATTTCGCGAAAGGTGGAGCCAATCCCTAGCCGGCGTTCCTGCTGGGCTTTGAAAGCGGTCATATCCTTGGGGGGATATTCCTCAGTGGTAAATACTGTCCACAGCACAGTGCTCAAGAACACCGCCGCGCCAATGTAGAAAGATAGCTTAATTGCTGGCGGAACGGCGTGCTTCTGCGCGATCGCCCCTACCCCCAGTCCGTGAGTCAGCAGCCAGGGCATCGCCGAGGCCAATACTGAACCGATGCCGATAAACAGGCTCTGCATGGCAAAACCCTTGGTGCGCTGCTCCGGCGGCAACAGATCTCCCACAAAGGCCCGAAACGGCTCCATGCTGATGTTGGCCGAGGTATCTAAAATCCACAGTAGCCCCGCCGCCATCCATAGGTTGGAGGCGTTGGGCATCGCAATCAGCGCCAGGGAGCTAAAAATCGCGCCGACCAAAAAGTAGGGGCGGCGGCGGCCCAGCGGCCCCCAGGTATTGTCGCTGAGGTTGCCAATGATGGGCTGTACAAACAGTCCGGTGAGCGGCGCGGCTAGCCACAGAATCGGAATTTGATGAGCATCTGCGCCTAAATGTTCGAAGATGGCGCTGGTGTTGGCCATCTGCAGGCCCCAGCCAAACTGGATGCCAAAAAAGCCAAAGCTCATATTCCAGAGCTGCCAGAAGCTCAAAAATGCCTTTTTCACAGTTCTCCTCTCTAAATTAATACGTCACTGGAGTGAGGGGGGCGACGTAAGGAGGTGGATGAAAAAGACAGGGGCAAAGCATAACTTCTGCAAAAACGTCAGAGCGGCAACTGTAGCTATCCTAGCGTGTGTTCTACCGGCGCTCCGGTAAGTTTGGACCACAGGACACCGGCTATTGCCTGCCAATTAAACTAAAATCACGGCAGCACCACAGTCTGATAAAGCGGCTTAGTAGGACCTACAAAATTGAGCCGGACTTCACCGTTGACGGACTGATAGCAACCTTCTTACTGGGCTTTCCAGGCTAGATAAGTCTTGGCAGTCATGGGTGAGGAGTGGCAATCATGGCAGCAGTCTAGAACAGATCGCAGACTTCCGGTTTCAGATCTCGCTCCATCAGGGCCTCAACCGCTTCCTGAGGCGTAATCTTGCCGTTGAGTAGGCGATGGACCTGCCGAGAAATGGGGACCGGAATTTCCTCGCGGTTGGCGATTTCAATCAGCACATTGGCCGTGTTTACTCCTTCAGCAGTGCTGCCCAGCTCTTCTAAAATTTGCTCTAGCGGCTTGCCTTCTGCTAAACCATAGCCGACTCGGTAGTTACGGCTGAGGACGCTGGTGCAGGTAGCCAGCATATCTCCTAGCCCAGACAGACCGAAGAAAGTTTCAGTC
This sequence comes from Leptolyngbya sp. SIO4C5, assembly GCA_010671965.1. Lineage (GTDB taxonomy): Bacteria > Cyanobacteriota > Cyanobacteriia > Phormidesmidales > Phormidesmidaceae > Sphaerothrix > Sphaerothrix gracilis. The sequence continues at coordinate 1,939 of JAAHIC010000077.1, read as the reverse complement.
TGGCCGCCCAGATGGGTACCAATACGAATCACCTCTGGCACAGCGCGAGTAATCAAAGCTGCCTTAGCGTTTGTTCCTAAGCCCAGGCCATCGCAGACGCCCACGGCGATCGCAATTACGTTTTTCAGCGTTCCGCCTAGCTCGGCCCCTAGCGGATCTGGGCTGGTGTAAACCCGAAAAGCATCGGAGGCAAAAAGCGACTGTACTTTTTCAGCCGCCGTCTCGTCGGTGCTGGCAGCTACGGTAGCCGCAGGAAAGCCTTTTTCAATTTCCTTAGACAAGTTGGGGCCAGAGAGCACCACAATTGCATGGCTGGGAAAAGTCTCGGTAAAAATTTGCGAGGGCGTACGGGTTGTCGCTGGATCCAACCCTTTGGTGGCAGTGGCAATGATGGCAGACTTGGGAATCTGCACTTCGGTGTTAAGCCGATTGGCCAGCTCAGCCACTCCCTTCATTGAAATCGCGGAAAGAATGACCTCTGCCCCTTGCACGGCCTCTGCCAGAGACAGCTCGCTACGGCGCGACCAAACGCTAACATTGTGCTGATTGCGAGCGGCAAGAGCAGCTAGCGCTGAACCCCAGGCTCCTGCACCCAATACGGTTAAATTCACGGTTTGTGTTTTTAAACTCTGCATCGTCTATGACGATAACAGACTGAGCCGATTTTATTGGCGTCAAACACGACTCATGGGCACGAGCGCTGACTCGGTGCCCACTTAGCCGAGGGTTGAAAGCGGCCAGTGGCCGTAGGGTTAGTGGCGCAGAGCAGTAACGCCTTGGCTCCCAGGTAAAGGGGGGACTAGACTCAGGCCGCCCCTTACACCTCAATCAAGCAGGGGCTTAAGAAGCTGGCTGCAGCTCCCGTGTTAGCTCAGCCGAGCCAATCAGATAATCAGGAATGCAGTTTTCTTCCATAAACTGGCGGTAAGCCTGGGTTTGGCGATCGCATTCCGCTTCGCTCCAGCCGCAGTGCTTAGCCAGAGCTGACAGAATAGAGGGCAAGGCATCAAAGCCATAGTTGGCCTGCATGGATAGGGTCGTGCGGCGACGGCAAATATCGGCTAGAGAATAGGCCATCTCAGAGCGAATGGCATAGACAGCCTGCGCCCCGATATCCGGCAGGTAGTTTACAATCTTTTCGCCTAGAGACGCATCGTCATCTACCAGCGCCAGCACTTCCGGTGCCTTAGCCCCGTAGACGATAAACAGGTGGTGGATCGAATCAGCCGCAACGCGATCGCCATAAGTCTCCAGCATCTCGTCCACCTTCGGGTCGTCAGGCATAATCGCCCCCGGTAGCGGCTGTCTATCGGTGAGGCACTCAGGCGCAGGCTGTTGCCACTTGCGGTAGACCATATCCACCATTTCCTCACCCACTTGCCGGTGGGTGGTGAGCTTGCCGCCGATTAGGGAGATCAGATTGCTTACGCCCTCTTTGGCGTGGTCGAAGAGGATATGCTTACGGGTAATGCTACCCGGCTTTTTGCCTTCGGCATTAGGCAAAGGCCGAACGCCAGAGTAAGTGAACTTGATGTCTTTACGGCTGAGGTGAGCGGTGGGCACGACGCGGTTGGTTTCGCTGATGAGATAGTCAATCTCGTCGTCATTGGCTTTGACCTTGTCCAAATCGCCCGTATAGCGCAGGTCGGTGGTGCCAATCAGGTACATGCCCAGCCAGGGCACGATGAAGTAGGGACGACCATCAGAAGCCGCTTCTACATACAGGGCTGTATCTGGGGCACCGGGGAAGCTGTCAACGATGATATGGCTGCCTTTGGTGCCGCCCATCTTTTTGTCTTTGCCGATGGGAGCTGGGCGATCGCCGCGCTGACCCAGGCCCAAAACCTGATCGACCCAAGGGCCGGAAGTATTGATCACAACGGCTTTATCAGAGCCTTTGATCGTGAAGCGATCGCCCGTCAGCCGGTCTTCACAAACA